>JBBRXO010000052.1:0-20279 GCA_038248345.1 Armatimonadota bacterium
CACGAAGAGAGAAGAAGGAAATTAAGAACCCCCGAAATTCTACCCACACCCTGAAGGAGGTGGCTAACAATCCGCCGTTGCCATCCTGGCTATGGCGGACGACCGGCGCGTAGCGCCACGCAGTCCCAGCATAATAATGGGTTTTGAAATTGCCACAAAGAACACAGAGAATTTTTTCTTCCCCTCTTCGTGCCTTCGTGCCTTCGTGGTTAATCCCGTAACATATCCGTAACATTTTGTAACATACAGGCAATCTCCGGTAATTCAACAGACACAGTGAGAAATTATTATGATACATGGTTACCTGGCTACAGGTTGGAGGGAGATGTAAATGGATCAGATGCAAAAAGCTATTGAGCAGCTGACGCAGAGCGGCAATATTATGTTGCTGGTGTGGGGCGCGGTGCTGGTGTTCTCCATGCACGCGGGGTTTGCCTTTTTGGAGGCGGGGTCGGTGCAGCGCAAGAACGTGGTGAATGCGCTTACCAAGATCGTCATGGATTGGTCGGTGAGTACCTTCGTTTACTTCATCATCGGCTTCCCCATTGCCTACGGGATTACATTTATCAAGCCGGTCTCCGAGGTGATGAATTATGATTTCAACTTCGTCCACTTTTTTTTCCTGCTCACCTTTGCGGCGTGTATCCCGGCGATTATCTCCGGCGGCATTGCCGAGCGCGCCAAGTTCGGCCCGCAGATGCTGGCGGGGGCTATCCTGGTGGGTCTGGTCTACCCCTGTTATGAATCGCTGATCTGGGGGCAATGGGCGGTGGATGGCACCGGTGCCGCCATCGGCCTGCAGGCGTTTTTGCAGAATAATTTCGGCGCGCAGTTCCATGATTACGCTGGCTCGGTGGTGGTACACGCCATGGGTGGCTGGATCGCCCTGCCGGCAATTATGATCCTCGGCCCACGGCTGGGACGCTACCGTCATAATGGCCAGAGCGATCCCCCGCCCATCCACTCTATCCCGTATCTGGCGCTTGGTTCCTGGCTGCTCATGGTGGGCTGGTTCGGCTTCAATGTGGCCAGCGCGGGGAAATTGAGCGCGATATCCGGCCTGGTGGCCATCAACTCGCTGATGGCAATGGTGGGCGGTGTCATCGCCGGATGCGTCTTCTCCAAGAACGACGCAGTGGCCATCTATAACGGCGCACTGGCCGGTCTCATCGCCGTCTGCAGTGGCAGCGATAAATATCACCCGCTGGCGGCGGCAGTGGTGGGCGCTATTGCAGCGATTATCTTCGTCAAAGCCTTCTACTTCATCAACGAGAAGTGGCGGCTGGATGACGTGCTGGGGGTATGGCCACTCCACGGCCTGGGCGGAGCCTGGGGCGGTATCGCCGCCGGCATTTTCGCCATACCGGCATTCGGTGGCCTGGGCGGCGTCAGCTTCATGTCACAGCTAATCGGCACCACCCTCTGCGTGGTAATTGCACTGGTAGGCAGCTTCGTCGTATATTATGTATTAAATAAGGTGATGGGCATCCGGTTAAGCCCCACCGAAGAGATGACAGGCAGCGACCTGGTAGTACACAGCAGCAAGGCGTACCCGGAGGAGCTGTTCTAGGGTTCAACGTTTAATGTTCAACGTTCAACGTGGGACGGGAACTTACGGCATGGAAAATTTATACGAACGACGTTGAACATTGAACGTTGAACATTGAACATAGAACGTTGAACGTAAAATAAGGGGGAGAATATGGTCAGAATCGAAGCGATTATTCGTCGTGAAAAGTTTGAGGATGTGAAAGATGCGCTGCAGCGCATCGGCGTTATCGCCATGACAGTAGATGAAGTGTACGGCTGTGGTCACCAGGCGGGGCATGTGGAGCATTACCGCGGACTGGAATCCCACATCAACCTGTTGCCGAAGATCCGCATTACTACGGTGGTGCATGAGGTGGATCCTGATACGGTGGTTGATGCCATCTGCGAGGCGGCTTTCACCGGTGCACACGGCGACGGCAAAATCTTCATCATGCCGTTGCTGGATGCCATCCGCGTGCGTGACCGCGTGCGTGGGGTGGAAGCCGTCTAGCGTAAGAGGAATACCTAACCCCCATCCCCTTCCCTCGCTGGGAAGGGGATGGGGGTTAGTCTCTTTAGGGCAATATTCTGAACAACTTTATAGAAAAAAGCACGTTATGGGCTAATCGTAGCTCCGGTTTTCATGCGGGGGTAATGCGAAGAGGCTATCCTCCCCCGTTCTAATTCACAGGATAGAAGGATAAGAAGGATAAATAGAGCCGGGAAGTACTACCAGGCGAAGTAAATAACTATTGCTATTATCCTTTCCATCTTTCTATCCTGTGAATTAAAGCACTGGGTCAGAATGTCATAACACAATTGCTTGCAGGATAGATAGTTATCTTGGGTTGTGAGTGGAACCCACGTTAGGTAGACCAAAGCAGAAGCAGTATAGCTTAATAAGAATTTAATGTTAAATAATGGGGCGGCCATGCGTGGCCGTCCCTTTGTCGTATGATGAAACCACAGATTATCGGGTATAATACAAGTAAGTTTAGTGCGCCGGTAATCGGCGAATGAAGGTTGGAACGTGGACGAAAATCAATTACGTGCGCTGTGGACAGCGGTGCGCGCTGGTGATTGTGGTGAGGATGAGTTTCTCAAGCAATTGCGTGACCTGCCTTTTGAGGAATTAGGGTTTGCGAAGTTGGATCATCACCGACTGATACGCACGGGATTCCCGGAGGTGATCTTCTCGCAGGGAAAAACGCCGGAGCAGGTGGCGATGATTTTTTCGCGCCTTTGCGCCCACAGCCCGGTAGTGATGGCAACACGCATAAACGCCGAACAAGTGGCGGCAGTACAACTGGTGGTGCCGGATTGTGAATATCACGAATTGGCACGTTTATTGATATGGCATCGCGAACCACGTGTCTGGAAGCACGAAGGCGACCCGCGTATTGCTATTGTGAGTGCGGGCACGGCGGATATGCCGGTGGCGGAGGAAGCGGCGATCACCGCCGAGACCGCTGGCTGGCCGGTGGATCGACTCTATGACGTGGGCGTCGCCGGGCTTCATCGCCTGCTGGCGAATAATGACCGGCTGCAACGTGCCGAGGTAGTGGTAGTAGTAGCAGGCATGGAAGGCGCGCTGGCCAGCGTGGTAGGCGGGCTGGTGAAGGCCCCGGTGGTCGCCGTGCCGACCAGTGTCGGCTATGGCGCGGCCTTCGGCGGACTGGCGGCATTGCTTTCGATGTTGAACAGTTGCGCCAGCGGAGTGACGGTGGTAAACATTGATAATGGCTACGGAGCAGGATACTATGCTGCCCTACTTGCGGAAATGGCGAAAAAATAGCATAATATAGTTATGTCGGTATATTACGGATAATTATCGCATACAATGCATTGATCTCTCAAAAAAGAGAGGGGGTTAGATGAGTAGCACAAAAAAGAAATTTCAAATTGAGATACCGGAATGGTTTGAGGACATCGAAGATTTCAGCAAGAAGATGTTTACTCCCTTGTTCTACACGGGGATAATCCTCTTCGTCCTCTTGCTCATCGCTTCTGTCTACGGCTTCATCACATTGCCTGGCATTGGTTTTCTGCGCTTTCTCACCGTCACTTTCTTGAGTATCGGCTTCCTATTCGCAATCCTCGGCAACGTTAACCGACTCTATATGGGTTGGGTAGGGGTTGGCGGCGGCATTATGCTCACTATCATCATGTCTTTTGTGGTGAGCCTGATGACGGATCGTGCCGACATGGAAACACAACATGCCATGGTGGAGTCGATGCTGCCGGCGGTGCAGACAATTTCGTTTCTGGTAGTTTTCATCGCCGTCACCTATCTCGTTTATTACCTGTATGCCTTCTCTTCTTCCATCCTGTCGCACAAAAAAGAGAAAACGGCGCAATCGCTCCATTATATTGATATCGATAAATTTCGCGTAAAGGAAGTAGAAGAGAAACCAAATTTTATACCCACCTGCTGGCAGACATCACGTTGCCGCAAAGGTGCGCGCAAAGCCTGTCCGAATTTCGTCGACCATAAATCCTGCTGGGATCGCTGTTCCGGTTGTTTCTGCGATAAACAGTTGGCGGCATATCTGGTCTATTGCACCAACAAAGCGGTGGCCGCTGTAACCCCGGCTATCTCGACCGTGGAACAGATGCGTGTCGGAATGCAGAACCTCCGCAAAAGCTGGGTCAAACAGAAAGTTATCTGCATGGAGTGCCCGGTATTCGTCGAGCATCAACTAGTGAAATATGAACATTTCCAATGGGCAGGTTATCCGGTAGCGGTGATGCTGATGGGGATATTTTACCCCGTTTATAACGCCGGATATGAAGGCACAAGCTACTTAATAACCCAAGGCGTAAACGGAACCAGTATCATTAACGAAAGCGTGAAACAATCGTTGAGTGAGAACTCCACTATGGCATTAGCTATCGAATGGACGATCTTTCTTGCCGTAACCGCCATCCTCGGCAGCCTGCTGGCCTCTTTCACCCACACCGTCATCATGAAGTGGAAGATGTAACGTCTGGATCACCATTCACGGACGCATAAAATATGCGCCCGTGAATGGTATTTGCGCTGGTAGTCTACTCTGCCCGTTCCTTGGCGTGTTGCTCGCTAATCCCACTGGCACGGTATGCCTGGAAGGGGTCTGCCGGGAGGCCGTCTTCTTCTCGCATGGCGGCGAGGATGGGGCGAACATCTGTCTCGAAGGCCTCATGGATGATGCGGTGGGCGCCCATAACATCGCAACGCTGTTGCGCTACCGTGAGGGCGGAGTGATCCACGCAGAGCGCTTTGGCGTAGGCGGTCTGCACGTTCATCACCGAGAGAATCATCGCTTCCACTTTGTCCTCGATATTATGGCTCTGGTCAAGCATGTAGTCCACTTTTGCCGCTCGTCCGTCTTGTCCGCCGTTGATCAGTTCATGGAAGATGCTGAAGAGCTCAAACGGATGGCTGCTCCCCACGATGAGATCATCATCGGCGTATTTGCGACAGTTAAAATGGAACCCACCCAGGCGATCCATGCTGAGCAGCCAGGCGACGATATATTCAATATTGGTTCCCTGGGCGTGATGTCCGAGGTCTACCAGTACCTTTGCCTGCGGCCCCAACTCCTGTGCGGTGGTGAGAGATGCCCCCCAATCGGCCAGGTCGGTATGGTAGAACGCGGGCTCGAAACCCTTGTATTCGATGAGCAGGTTCATTCCGGCTGGCATAGTTGCGTATGCTTCCCGCAGGCTATCCAGCAGGCGCATCCGGCGGGAGCGGATATCATCTTGCCCCGGATAGTTCGTTCCATCCGCCAACCACAGGCTAACTGTACTTACTCCCAGGGTCTGCGCGATCTCTATGCAATCCTTGATATGGGCTACTGCGCGGGCACGTACCGCCGAACAGGGGTTGCAGACACTGCCCAGACGATATTCATCATCCTGGAAAAGGTTGGGGTTGATGGTGCCCAGGCGGATGCCTTCCGACTTGGCAAACGCGCTCATTTCCTTCCAATCATCGGTGGTATCCCACGGGATATGCAACGCGACCGACGGGCAGGCACCGGTGAGGCGATTCACCAACGCAGCGTCGGCGATCTTCTGCTGGATGGTATGCGCCGCTGCGGGGTGCTGAAAAACTTTGAAGCGCGTGCCACTGTTGCCATAACCCCACGATGGTGTTTCAATAGGCAGAGCGCGCACCGCTTCCGCGATGGAATGTTGAGTTTTTTTATCGACTGGCATGAGTTACTCCTATAATCCAGGTTAGCATTGACCGCTGATGATTTTCTCGCGGTATTTCTCGTCCGGGCGGGTGTATATTCGGTCTACTTGCGCGGCAGTGAGCGTATTCACGCCGCCACATGCCATAGCGCCGATGATGATCTGCGCGGTCTTTGCCCACATTAACGTGCAGCTCATCACCTGTTGCTGGGTACTCCCGATGGCGAAAAGACCGTGATTTTGCAGCATGATCGCCTTAGGCATACAATTATATTTTTCAATCCACGCGTTAACACGCTCGCGTACCAGGCGTGCCAGCGGCAAGCCGGGGTCAGTATATGGCACAAACACCGGAGCGGGGCCGCAGCACACGATCTGATCAGGGCAATAGGACGCGGTAACAATCTCCTCGGCCTTCTGCGCACAGAGCAGCGCGTTGACCATCGTCGGGTGGGTGTGCCCTACAAAGGCGACGCCGGGCAAGCCCAACAGGAAAGCGTGCATCATCGCTTCGATAGATGGCCGCGCCCCGGAAGTCGATGTACAACAACTTTGCATCGCCGCTTGGATTTCGGCATCGGTGGTGAGTTCTTCATCGAGCAACGCCACGGTAGCCGCACGATCCAACGCCACAAAACCACGCTCATCAATGGTGCTTAACATCGCCCCGCTGGCCTTCACCCAGAAGCGACCATCCGCGGCGAGCGCCGAAGTATTCCCTTCACCAAATATTGCTAACTGGTGCTCAGTCTTGCCCAATTCGCGGGAGAGACTAATCAATTCTGTTAATGATGTATCCATGCTACCTCTCACTTGTTTCTGTCTTTTTATAATCTTTTCGCCACAGTACTGCTACTCCCTTTTTTAGGGGAGAAAACCCGGTACAAAAAAACGAATGGTGATGCCACACCGAAATTGATAATCTGCTAGCTACTATATTCCACATTTGAACCAATTTTCTCTGCAGGGAATCCACTATCTCTGGCGAAATATTATTTATCGTCTTTTAGCTGGCTGCACATTGGAGAAAAGTTAATTATGCGTTCGGGGATTGTTTGTTCGGGAGTTTCCTGTCTGGATCTATTTTTATATGGTACTTCACCATTGCCCACCCGTGAGAGTTTGTCGATGGTACGCAATACGCAGTATCGGCCCGGCGGCGCCACCAGCAACACCGGGCGCGCGCTAGCGTGCCTGGGAATGCCGGTATCCTACCTGACCGTGCTGGGTAACGATGCTAATGGCGATATCATGGAGAGCATGTGGCGCGCTGACGGTATCGACACCAGCTTCGTTGTCCGCGTAGATTCCGTAGGCACAGCTTTAAGTACGATACCGGTCTATGGAGACGGCAAACGGGGGGTTTATTTCTGCCCGGGTACTAACGACATCATGAACGCCGACAACCTCTTCGGGCCTGACCGGCAGTACCTGGAGATGCTGGAAGAGTGTCAAGCGTTCCACATCGGATATCCACCGCTGCTGCGCCAACTGCAAGGGGAGAACTTGGCGGAGTTGCTGCGCCTTGTTCGCGCCACCGGCGTATTTGTCTCGCTGGACACCACGCCGGTAACCACCGACAGCGAGTTGATGGCGATGTTGGGACCAGCGCTGCCGCTGGCGCATATGTTCACCCCCAATGTGATGGAGGCAGCCCAGGCCGCCGGACGTTTTGATGCGCTCAACGCACGGGCAAATGGGGCGGATCTGGAGAGTTTCATCACTGCTGAAGAATTAATAGAGATCGGCGATATTCTGCTGGCCACCGGCCTGCCTATTGTGGTAATCACTCTCGGCTCCAACGGCGTCTACATCCGCACTGCCGATGAAGCGACCATGCGCGCCGTCCCCTGTGCCCCGGCAACGGTGAGCGGTTGGGCAAACCAACAGCTCTTCATTCCCTCCTTCCTGGTGGATGGGCCGGTGAACACCACCGGCGCAGGCGATTCTTTCACCGCGGGTATCCTCACCGGCATCTGTAAAGGCATCGAATCAATGGCCGAGATCGCCCGCCTGGCACATTGCGCCGCCGCCCTGCACGTAGACCTTAGCCGCGGCGTCCACGGCTTCGAGGAAGTACGCGCCGCCCTGCCGACGATGGTGGTTAATTTGCCGCAAAACCTAGCGTTGCATGCGCTGATTTAGATTATAGATCGTCCTACCCACCCAGCTTCGGGGCGGGCACCGGCTCTGTGGGCAACACATTTAAGTACTGCAAGGAACGACGGCCTACTTCACGTACTACCGGGGCGGCGATAGTGCCGCCGTAGATGCTGCCTTTAGGTTCATCAATAATGCAGATAATCACCAACCGGGGATCCTGCACGGGCATAAAACCGACGAAAGAACCGATGAAGAGGTTGCTGTGATAGCCCTGCTCACCGGGTTTTTGGGCGGTGCCAGTTTTGCCCCCCACACGGTATCCGGGGATGGCCGCCGATCCCCCAGTGCCCTTGGTTACCACGCGTTCCAGGTAGCTGGCAAGCAGGGTGGCGGTCTCCGGTTTGCAGACGGGGCGTGTCACCGGGGTGTACGGCTCCAGTTTACCATCCAGGCTGTAAATACCCTTCACCAGGTGCGGTTGCACCCACACTCCTTTGTTGGCCACAGAACCGTAGAGCGCGGCCATCTGCAACGGGGTGACGGAGATACTCTGCCCGAAGCCCATAGTAGCCAGTGTGATGCGATGGTCGAAAGCGGCCTTTTTGTTCAGGCTCCCCTGCGCTTCCTGCCCCAACTCGATACCCGTGCGTGCCCCGAAGCCGAGTTTGCTACACCAACCGAGGAACTTCTCCGGGCCCATATCCATCGCCAGCGTGGCGGCGCCGATATTGCAGGATTGCTCCAACAGCCGGGCGACGTCCACCGGCCCATGTGCGCCATGGGGCTCGTGGATGGTATTCTTGTTGTTGATTGGCAGCGCGCCGGTGCAATTAGTGATTATCTGCCCGTCGCGGAAAAGCCCGTCATCTAGCGCCGCCATACTGGCCAGCAGTTTAAAGGTAGAGCCCGGCTCGTAAACATTGCTGAGGATTGTATTGACCAACGGTATCGTGGAGGAGCCGGGGTCGTTTGCATCCCAGGTGGGGTTACTCGCTATCGCCAGGATATCGCCATTGTGGGGATCCATCACGATGACGTGCCCACGCAGCGCGCTGTTAGCCTGCACAGCTTTGGCCAGCTCTTCTTCTGCCGCCTGCTGGATATTCAGGTCGATAGTCAGTTGCACATTGCGCCCATTCGTTGGTTCGTCGCGCCGGTCACTCATCGGGATAGTATTGCCGTTGACATCCACCTCGCGATACTCTTTGCCATTAATGCCCATGAGGGTTTTATCCAGCGTCTTCTCTAAGCCAAAAACTCCATTTTTATTGTGGTCATCTGAGTAGAACATATAACCCAGCGCAGCCGCGGCTAGTGAGTCATACGGGTATATGCGCCGCATTGCTGGTGTCATCACCAGACCGGGCAAGCCGTACATCACGCCGGGGAGGTGATTGCGAGCGATGAAATAACTGATGTTGGAATAGGGTTTACCGTTCTTCTGCTGCCGGATTTTGAAGGCTCCCGGCTTGGCCCCGGGACTTAATGCAGCGGCGACTTCCTCCCGGGTTATTCTTACACCGCCATCTTTGTCGATGTTCTTATTGAGCATCTTAGTAAAATCGGTCACTATCTTTTCGAAGCGCTCCACCGGTTTGTCGTCCGGCCCCTGCGGCTCCAGGATAGCGCCGGGCTTCAACACATACACCGTGGCCATTGCTTCAGCAACGGCTTTGGCAACTTTTTCGTCCAGGTTCTTTGCCAGCGACGCGAAGTGCAAGCGTTGCGTCAGCTCCTGCTCTACTTTGTTTGCCTCCATGCCCAGTAATGGCGCCAGGAGCGCTGCCACGTCACTTGCTTTGGCCACCGGCAGCAGGCCATTGTAGAGCGTCGGATTGACCCCCAGCGAGTAGTTGGGGCCGACTTCTCCGTAAATTGTCCCTTTGAAGTGGAGCTTCTCCACCTTGGCCTTCATCGTCTCATTGATACTGAAATTAAAATGCCGCAATTCACCGGTGATCACGCCGTCGATGGGCAGGGAATTGATGTCACCGAGTTGCGCCGTGACCTCTTCCGGGGTGATATTCAGCGCCGCCGCCAGGTCCTCTGCCGCACTAGTGCCACGCGACAGTTGCGCCGTATCCAGCGAGAGGGAGTAACGTTTACCATCTTCTACCACCTGCATATTGGGTATCATACTCTGGCCAATAGCGGCAGATTCCGCCGCGGCTAGATCGCGCTTTACCCAGTTGAAGGTGGATTCCTTCGTAAGAGTAGCCAGGACGTCCGCGGCGGGAAGCTGCAGCAACTCGGAGAGTAGCTGCGCTTGAAACTCCGGATTGTTTTTGGAGGCGGTCACCGGATCAACATTGACTGACATGCGGGTATCGTCGTAAGCGAGCATTTTCCCGGTACAATCCAGCAGTGCGCCGCGATAAGCGGGCAACTGGTCGGCCCGCTGGTGTGCTTTGTCGGCCCGCTCGCGAAACCACCCTCCCTGAATTATCTGCAGATAGGCCAGGCGCAACAGGAGAATGCCCAAAAGGGCTAAGAAGACGACGCCGATGCGCTTCCCGTTGTTCTGCAGCAATTTCAGGTGATAGCTGGTCTCTGCTTGTGCGGTATTCATAACTCTTATCTCATCTTAAATGGTAAACCTTACTCCACCCCTTGTCCACCAGGGAAGAGAGGTATCCGGTATTTTAACTACGAGACCTCCCCCGAAAGACGAGGGAGGTCAATTAACGATATCATGATTTGCCCACCGATTATGGCTGGGCGACAGGCGCGGCGTCGGTGCCATTGCTCAGGCGCGACACGGTACCACTCAAGGCTGCAAAAAGCTGATGACCGCTACGAACCAGCCAGTTGCTCGATTCGGGCGTGGTGATCGCCGGATTAGCCAGCTCCGGGGTAGTGGGTACGCTCACCACATGGATTTTATCTGCCGTGGGATATACCAGGCCAACATCGGTGCCGCGGGCCATCACTTCCGGTTGCCGTGTTCCACGCTGAATCTCCATATCCAGTTGCGAGGATTCATTCTGCAGTTTGTTGACCTCCTGCACCATGGAGTTGTGCTCCTGCTGATAGCGGGCCATCTGCGCGTGTACACCGACTAATTTAAAGGCGATCACGGCGAGGACAACGGCGAATAGGAAGCTGACGAAAACTGGCCGGCGCAAGAAACTAAGATCAATACGACGTTTCCTGGCGACGTTTACTTCCTCTTCCGGAGGGGAATATTCTTCTATATATTCTTCACGTATTTTGCGTGCTGCGAGTGCCATATTGTTGCCTCGTGGTTTCGGCGAATAAAACTATAATCGTAGTGCATACTGGTAAAAAAATGCGGTTACCAGTAAGAAGTAGACTCGCGCGGGACATTTGCACGCCAGGAGGAGTCTGCCGGTTGAAAGTCGGTACGTTCCACAACGCGCAATTTGGCGCTGCGGCTACGAGGGTTCGTCTTCTGCTCTTCGCGGGCGGGGAGCAGCGGTTTTTTGGTGAGAGCAGAGAGTAGCGACGGTGGGGTAGCTATCTCAGCTTCGTAAATGTTGGTCCGGGGCGGACGCTTGCCGCAGAGGTATTGGAAAGTCCGTTTCGTTACCCTATCCTCTAAGCTATGAAAAGAAATTACTGCGATGCGGCTGTGAGTGTTACAGTGAGCGGTTGCGGCTATCAGGGCTTCTGTGAGTGCAGCGAGTTCATCATTTGCTACGATACGGAGTGACTGAAAAGCTAAAGTTGCTACATTAATCTTACCATGTGCTGCAGCTGGTACATTTGCGGCGATTAGTTCTACAAGTTCTGTTGTGGTGTTGATCGGCGAAAGTTGTCGTTTTGCGGAGATAGCTTTGGCAATGCGTCGCGCCCGGGACCCATAACCGGATTCGATGAAGATTCCCCGAAGGTCTTCTTCACTCATCCGATTAACTATATCAGCAGCAGTGGTAGGTCGGCTTCTGTCCATGCGCATATCCAACGGCGCATCAAAACGAAAACTGAATCCCCGCTCGGGTGTATCCAACTGTAAGCTGGAGACGCCGAGATCGAAAAGGAATCCATCCACTCTGGCTACTGACAAATCGGTTATTATCTTATCAAGGTTCCGAAAATTATCGTGTATTATGCTCACCGGCAAGCCCTGCAGGCGTTGCTCGGCGATCTTAATAGCATCTTCATCCTGCTCGATGCCATATACTTTCCCGGTGGGGCCAACTAACTCGGCTATTGCCTTAGTATGTCCGCCCATCCCCAGGGTACAATCTACATAGACCCCGCCCGGTTGCGGGTTTAAATATTCCAGCACATCCGGCAGCATCACCGGGATATGTATTGCTTCTGCTGTGCCTTCATGTTCCGCCATTTTTCTCCCCGGGCCGTATTCGGCCCATCACCACAGCGGAATTATCCCTCGCAGGTAGCAGCGTTACCCAGTTCGCGCAAGGCTTGCACCATCGCCGTGGGGGTCATCTCCTGCTCATCATAATCTTCCCAGATTGCGGTGCTCCATATCTCGATCCGATCGCCCATGGCGATCAGCGTCACTTCATCAACAAGCTGCGCCCGCTTGCGTAACGCGGGCGGGATGGTCAAACGTCCACTGGTATCGAGAGTCACCGGCTGCCCGCAGCTGAAATGGCGGATCAGTTTCTCTTCCACCAGTTTCGCCGGCAAAAAGTTGCCGATATCTTTCACGTCCAACCGATCAATGAAGGTCATCCACTGCTCACGGTATTTCGTCCACTCTTCGGTGGGGAAATAAACCAGCGATTTGCCATTCAGCGCACGAGTCAAAAATCCCCCCATGTCGAAGAACACCTGAAATCGACGTGGGATGAAAATTCTTGCTTTTTCGTCTAGCTGGTGACTTGACTCACCCTGAATGAGCATCGCTAATTAACCTTTTCCACAAAATACCACAAATTACCACTAAATCTGAATAAGATGATATTACACCCGCGTATTAGGTGTGTCAATAGGGTAATGGAAATATTTTCAAAATATTTTTCCCGCTGTCTCTTTTTGCGCTACACACGCGTAATTACCCGGCAATTACCGTGGGGACCAAAGTACTTTTATTAAGTTAATGATGAAGGTGGAAATTTGTGGGAATTATACCGAATATGCCGGGAATTAGTGCGGGGGAGTGGCTATTGGTAGATAACTACCCATGCTGGCACTTGCACTTATACACCGCTAATGATAGTATTTGTTAATCTTTGTCGCTGATGGCACGCCTGCTACCAGCACTTTGCTATCCTGGAGATTTAAATGATGAAATATATGACTCGCATACTCGTCTTTGCATTGCTCTTGAGCGCCAGCGCTGTCGCGTTCGCCGCCGATACCCCGGCGGTAACTCCGAAAGGAACCCCCAAAGTGACCGCGAAGGATGCCCCCAAAACCGGAAGTACACCGGTTGTGACTGCCGTGGTGAAACCAGCTGTCGAATTGCCGGGGGTGCCCGCTGATGCGAAGGCATTGAAGAAGATAAACGGTATCGGCACCGACTGGAACTACCGCACTGTCCCGGTCGTTGTCCAGGGGAAATACTATGATAATAACGCCTATATAAATCGCCGATTCACTCAGTCAGTATATTTCGACATCAAAGATTCCGTCGATACTCTCTCCACTGATGTTGCCTATGCCGATACCAGCAAAGGCATGTCGGGGACGGTAAATATCTTACTTGATGAGGTGATCTATATGACGCTGGATATCAAACAGGGGGAGGCGCCCCAACATCTGGAAGTCCCCTTCACCGGGAAGAAGCAACTACGGATAACCCCCAGCGACGATTCTATATTATTTCTTAACCCGCGGTTGCTCTCTGGGAAAAAAGTGGTGGTAGCCCCTATCGTCGCGGCCCCCGTAGTAGAGCAGCTGGTGGACAAGCTGGTGGCTTTTATCATTGAGATGCGCGCCTCGGCATTAGGGCAGAACAATAAAACCTACGCCGATTCGCTGGAGAAAAGTCTGCTGGACATGGGTGTCAAATTGACTGACACCCCCGGTGCCGCTACTACCTGGGTTCGGGTAGAAGCAGCCCCGGCACCGCCGGCTCCCATGACCCCGTCAACCGGGCCTACCATACGGGTAGATTAGTAAGGTCACGCCCTCCCTGGCATTACCTTTAGCATTGCTATACCTTAAAAGATCCGCGAAAATCAATCACCCCGGTGGCGGCGGGTTTTACGAAAGCGCTGCTCTTGATCCGCTCTTGGAGCAGCTCATAGAAGAGATCCTCATCCACCGGCAGGCTCACCCACTTGTCGGTCCAGGAAGAGAGGTGGATGGCGTTGGAAATCTGCAACGCATTGATGCCTTCTTTGCCTTCCGCAATCAGCGGAGTGCCCTCCAGGATAGCGTTCACAAAAGCACGTGTCACGCCCGCATGGCTTTCACCGCTGCCGCCCCCGGGTATCTCGCATTTCCATATCTCCGGTGGTGCGTAGGGTTCAGCGGTAGTATCGCAATACTCCTGCACCGAGACGCGGGTGCGCCAGAAGGTGATTTTGCCGTTCTCCAGCACTAATTTGCCACGGTCGCCCGCGATCTCCAGGCGATTAGTTCCGGGTGCCTCGCCGGTGGTGGTGGTGATCACCCCGGTAGCGCCGTTGCCGAATTCCAGCAGCGCCGTGGCGGAGTCCTCAACCTCGATGTTGTGAAATTTGCCATAACCGCAGCTAGCAAAGATACGCGTGGGCATCCCGCATATCCACTGGAAGAGGTCGAGGTTGTGCGGACACTGGTTAATCAGCACGCCGCCGCCTTCACCTGCCCAGGTGGCGCGCCAGCCGCCGGAATCATAATATGCCTGCGCGCGGAACCAATCGGTAATAGTGTACGAGACGCGCCGTATCTCCCCGATCTCGCCACTCTGTATCAGGTCACGGATCTTCTGATACACCGGCTCGGTTCGTGTCATAAACATCAACCCGAAGACCAGCCCGCTGGCCTCCGCCGCCTCGTTCATCTCGCGCACTTGCCTGGTATAGACACCTGCGGGCTTCTCACACAGAACATGTAACCCGTGGGAGAATGCCATGATAGTCAACGGCGGGTGAGCGTAATGAGGGGTGGCGATGAGCACCGCATCAACAACGTCAGCAGCAAATAGTTCCTCGGCACTGTCAAATACCTTAACTCCCGGGGATACCACCTGCGCAAATTTCAGCCGCTTCGGGTCAGTATCCGCCACCGCAACTAGGGTGCAATGTGGCACGGCACCCCGCACCAGATAATGCGCATGGCTACTCCCCATGCCGCCAAAACCGATTATACCTAATCGCACTGTGTCCATAAAATCACCTCTGCTGTTTTCTTCTGCAATGCTGTGGGGAATACCTACCGGATGGAATGGTTTTTTTGAAAATTAGACTATTGCCCAAAGCGGTCTATGCTCACCGCCCAATTGTAGGGGCACAAGGCTTGTGCCCGCATTATAACCATACCTTCAATTGGTCGTGTACCCCATACCTCGTATTAAGGGCACATGCCATGTACCCCTACAATTTCAGAAGTCCATCGAGCAAAAAATCCTGCCAGCGGATAAAATCTACTCCGATCCCTTTCGCAGTATCGGCAAATCGCCCATCGCCGATGACTAATGGATGGTAGTCCTGATTCCTGCTCTGGAATTCCAGAAGCCCACGCAAATCAAAACTGCTGAACTCACCGCTTTTCACCTCTACCGCCCACTTCCCGTCTTCGCCTTCGATCACCATGTCTACTTCCAACTGATCTTCGCGCCAGTATGTCACGCGATAGCCGGAGTTTACGGCGCGGGCGATGCAGGCGTTCTCCAGCCAGTGCCCCCAGCGGCGTGGGTCGGCGCTGGCACGTGGCGGCTCATCCTCGGTAGCCACCGCCAGGAAAGCGTTTGATAATGAAACCAACTTCGGTGGGGCAGACCGACGGCGTATCTCCGATACGGAGAATTTCGGCAACGCGGCTACCAGATATGCTTCACCCAGCACATTCAGGTAGTGGGCGATTGTCTCCAACGCGCCGGAATCCTGGATGCTGCCTGCGATTTTTTGCAACGAGACAATAGCACCGGGGTGTCCGCTGCAGATGGCAAATACCTGGCGTAGCAACGCTGGCTTGCGGATGCTCTCCAGCATTACCAGATCGCGCCCTAACACCGCATCTATTATCGCCTCGCGCACATAGCGTCGCCAGCGGGGTATATCACCCAGCCAGTCCATACTGCGCGGGAAAGCACCGAAGCGGACATAGGTCTCCGCCGCTTCATCTTCACTCAGCGCAAAGGCATCCACCAGATCACGCGCCGTCCAATGGCATAACGTCAGGTGTTCGAAGCGCCCGGCCATGCTTTCGCGCGCACCGCCGGTTAATGGCAGTGCGGCAGACCCGGAGATGACCACCTGCAACGGTAACTGTTCGCGATAGACGAAGTCGATTGCCGCCTTGATAATCCGCGACCAATCGGGGAGCGACTGCACCTCATCCACCAACAGCACACACTTGCCGGTACGCGCCATCCGTAGCGCACGATTCCATTGCGTCGACCACCAGCCGGAAAGCGCCGCCTCCGGGGTGTCCGCCGCCAGATACAGCGCGCGTTCGCCGTATTGCCGTGCGATATCCACCAATATCGTCGTCTTCCCCACCTGCCGTGGGCCGGTGAGAAGCTGTATCCGTCCTGGGGCAGACTCCTTTATCCGCTCTTCCAATAGCTTCTTTGTAGCATAATATCCAGACTTCATACGCACCCTCTGGAATTATTCGACTATACTCGAATAATTATTCGACTACAGTCTAATATTTATTCGAGTAGGAGTCAATGCCCTCCCTGGGAACGCAGGCGTCCCGCCTGACCCGTAGCACGGGCTGAGATACAGGCGCGCCACGGCGGGCGCGGGCTACAACCCTGGGATACCCCCAACTTCCTATTTTCTCCGTCCCAATACTGGACTTTCACCCCTGTTAGGGGTATCATTATTGGCGTATTCCATTGAATAAGGAGCTGGTGATGTCTGAAAAGTGTGTACTGGCGTACTCGGGGGGAGTTGATACTTCCGTCGCGGTGCAGTGGCTGAAAGAGGAAAAAGACCTGGAGATCATCGCAGTAGCGATTGATGTCGGCGAAGAGCGCGATTACGAGGGTATCCGCGAGAAGGCGTTGAATATCGGGGCGAGCAAATCGTTCGTAATCGACGCCACCGAGCGTTTTGCCAATGACTATATTACCAAGGCTATTCGTGCCAACTGCATGTACGAGGGGCGCTACCCCGTCTCCACCGCGCTGGCGCGCCCGCTCATTGCCCAGCTGGTCGGCGAGATCGCCGTGCAGGAGGGTGCCACCGTGCTGGCGCATGGCAGCACCGGCAAGGGCAACGACCAGGTGCGCTTTGAAGTCGCCTGGCAGAGCCTCTTCCCCGAGATGCGCATCTACGCCCCGGTACGCGAGTGGGGCATGACGCGCGACGAGGAGATCCTCTACGCCGAGAAGCACGGCATTCCCATCCCAGTATCGAAGAAATCCCCCTATTCCCTCGACGTGAACCTGTGGGGCAAAAGCTGCGAAGCTGGCGTGCTGGAAGACCCGTGGAATGAGCCACCCGCCGATGTGTGGATGTGGACGAAAAGCCCCAATGACGCCCCCGATGAACCGGGCTACGTCACTATCAGCTTTGTGCAGGGCGTGCCGGTGGCCATTGATGACAAGCCGATGGGCATGAAAGAGATCGTTATCGCCCTCAACACGCTGGCGGGCGAGCACGGCGTTGGGCGCATCGACATGGTGGAGAACCGCCTGGTGGGCATCAAATCTCGCGAGACCTACGAGTGCCCGGCAGCGGTAGTCCTCATCGCCGCGCACCGCGAGCTGGAGACCCTCTGTCTGGAGCGCGAGACCGCGCACTACAAGGTAGGCGTGGAACAGAAGTACACCGAGCTACTCTACAACGGCCTCTGGTTCAGCCCGCTGCGCGAGGGGCTGGAGAAGTTCATCGACTTCACCCAGCTCACCGTCACCGGCGAAGTGCGCGTGAAGCTGCACAAGGGCACCTGCATGACGGTAGGCCGCCGCAGCGAGCACAGCCTCTACCGCTTCGACCTGGCCACCTACGACACGGGAGACACCTTCGACCAGAGCCTGGCCAAAGGCTTCATCGACCTCTGGGCCATGCCCGCCAAGGTCTGGTCAATGGTGAACGGGAAGAAGTAAGCTGGCGATCAACTGAATGTATAGCGCCCCCGGACAGTTATTTGTTCGGGGGCGTTTTCTTCAGGTGGCACCTGAAGTAGTGCCCTCACACCACCCTTAACTGCTACTAACAGTAATAAAATGATTATCAGCTATGGTTACAAGTAGAATCTATCGCAATGCGTAGCGGAAGAGGAGAGTTGATCACTATGGCTGAATATAATTCTGGAGATATGTTCGCTGAGCGTTATCGGCTGGTGGAGAAATTGCATGTAAGCAACTTCTCGTCTGTCTGGACTGCTACCGATTCTCTCAGTAGGGACACGCAGGTGGTGTTGAAGATATTCTCCCCCGCCCTACGCAAGCAGGCGGAGTTCGGCATGGCATTTAAGGATTACACTTCCCGGCTGATCTCATTCCTCCACCCGAACCTATTACTGCCGCGGCAGTTTGACGCAGCCGGGCCTAACCCCTACCTGGTGTTACCTTCCTGCCCGGCGGGGTCGCTGGCAGATATGAAAAATGGCCCACGCCGCAAGGGTTGGACGGAAGATGAACTACTCCTGCTGATAGAAGACATCGGTGCAGCGCTGGCCTATCTGCATGAGCAGCAACCACCGGTATTACACCGACAACTCACCAAAGAAGATATTCTGCTGGATGAAGAAGGACACTACCGACTGGCCGATTTTGGCCGCTCTGATGCCATGCTAAATAGCGGCGGCAGTCAGCGAGCAGCTATCAAAAGTGATCGGGTTGAAGATGACATTTTCTCCTTTGGCAGTATCCTCTATAACTTGGCCGTCGGTAAGCCACCGTTCCAGGCGGGCGTGGAAACGCTGGGGTTGAAGGCGGGCAGCACGTTGCCCCGCCCGAATAACATCAGCCAGGAAACGTGGAATATGATCTGTCGCTGCCTCTCCTCCGAACGCGAGATGCGCCCAACAGCGGCAGAGATGGCGCGTGAAGCACGCTGGAAGCTTTCCAGCGAAACCCCCAAACTTGATGCTGATGTCATTGCTAAACCATCGTTTGATTTATCGGCCATCAGCAGCAATGCGAAATACATTATGTTCGGACTGCTGGCGCTGCTGGTAATTATCACTACAGTGGTGTTATGGCCACGTAACCGTACCGCAACTCCAGCATCATCTGCTACAGTGACAATCCTCAAGCTGCATGGTTCCAACACCATCGGCGCGGAGCTGATGCCGGAGTTAGTGGTTGATTACCTGAAGAGCAAAGGCGCTATCAAACTTGTACGCGAACCCCGAGCCCCGGAAGAGATGGTCATCCGTTGCACCATGCCGGGTAAGGCCGAGCTGCAACAGGTGGAGATCTATGCCAAGGGTAGCGCCACCGCTTTCGAAGACTTGCTGGCGAAAAACTGCGATATCGGCATGGCCTCGCGCCGCGTCAATGATAAAGAGAAAATCTCGCTGGCTGGGCTGGGCGAGATGACCTCCCCGGCATGCGAGCACGTGCTGGGGCTGGACGGGATCGCCATCATTGTGAACCCGGCTAACCCGATAACCCAGTTGCAGAAGGCGCAGGTCGCCGACATCTTCAACGGCAATATTACCAACTGGAAGGATATCGGCGGCGCTGATCAAAAGATTAACCTGAATGCGCGCGATGATAAATCCGGCACCTACGATACCTTTAAATCGTTGATTCTAGGCAAGGAAGGGAAACTAGCCGCCGGGACGCAACGCTTCGAGAGCAGCGACCAACTGCGCCAGACGGTAGCGGATGATCCGGGTGGTATCGGCTTTGTGGGCTTAGCAACCCTTAAATCCGTCAAGGTGCTGGCAGTGGCGGATGGGGCGAATTTCATTATCCCCAACGCCTTCACCGTCGCCACCGAGGACTACCCACTTTCACGCCGGCTTTTCCTCTATACGCCGGCGAACAGCACCAACCCAATGGTTCGCGATTTCGTGGAATTTGTCCTCTCTGCCAAGGGGCAGGATGTCGCCACGAAAATAGGCTTTATCGGGCAAAACCTGAAAGCAGAGGCTAAAAGCACGGCTCCACAACGCCTGAATGTGAACTTCCGCTTTACCTCCGGCAGTGTCTCGCTGGACAACAAGGCGACCGCCGACCTCGACCGCCTAGTAGCATTACTGATGGATCCGGCACACAAAGGGAAGAAAATCTCCCTGCATGGATACGCCGATAACTACGGCCCCGAAGAAAGCAATCTGGAGATCAGCCGCCAACGTGCCGAATCAGTTGCCGCAGCCCTGCGCTCCCGTGGCATCACCATCACCGTTGTAGACGGACTGGGAAGCGCCAGTCCCATCGCCGACAACGCCACCGCCGACGGCCGCGACCGCAA
>JBBRXO010000053.1:0-20040 GCA_038248345.1 Armatimonadota bacterium
ATGGCCCAGTGCGCCGTCCATTGGTCTTTGGGCACCAGGTGGGCGTCGGGCCAGCGGGCACGCAATGCCTCTATATTGTACTCGATATTCAGCTTTTTCAGCGCGAACTTGAGCGGGTACACCGCCCCGTAGAGTGCGGGGATGGCGAGTTCACCCACCACATTCGGGTCGCCCACCGTTGTGACAGTCACCATCAGTCGTACCGGCAATTCCAGGATTACCGGGTCAGTCATCAATTGGCTTGGCATCGCAATTACCCCTTCTTCTTATGCATCATTGACACAATAACCATTATCGCAAAGGCCAGCAGGAATATTACTAGGAGACCAATAAGAAGCTGAACCCAGAGGAGGGCTAACGTCAATATTCCCTTCAAAAGCAGGTAACCAATAACGAGAAAACCGATGATTGTCGCGATGAGCATGAGGATTCGCCATAATTCTTTCATCTCTATACCTCCATTTAGGTTAATGATAGCACATCATTAGCCATTTCGGCGGTGGCAATGATGGTTTTATGCAACAATTGATCAGGTTGTAATGGATTTCAATCCCAGCAACAACGGGTTTGTAATTTGGAACCCATTCAATTGGATACCCCCTTCCCTCGTGGGGAAGGGGGCCGACGGTACGAATATATGCACGAAAATGTGCTATGTTGGGATTGAACCATTTCCTTACCAGTATCATCAAGTTCCTAACATCGACATCTTCGTACGGTAAGCGGAGGGCGAATGGTGATACCGTCGTTTGAAGCATTTCGAGAAGTAATAAGGATCGGGGATGCCGACTTGCTTGCCGATCTCACTTATCGGTATACGAGTGGTCATCAGGAGGCTGGTGGCTACTCCCAGGCGTGCATGGATTACCCACTGCATCGGTGACTGCTGTAGATGGGTGCGGAAAAGTCGATTCAATGTGGCTGCGCTGCACCCGGCGAACTCCGTCAACTGGCTCATGGTATACGAGCGGGTGATATTGGCGCGTACACTGGCAGTTACCCGCTGGAGTGACACGGGGAGTTGCGAGCCACCGCCGGGAGCAGCCACCGCGCGGGTGATCTCCTGCAACAGCAGCTCCCCCAGCCAGTGTGCGTGCTCATCTTGCCTATTATCGGCGCGGAACCAGGTGATGGCATAATCGGCTAGTAGCGATAGTCCGCGGGCATTGGAGAAAGAGCCGCCTACCACGCCCACGCACCCCGGCACTTCCCCGTCACTGATCCAGGGGGCATCGGTCAACGGATGTGACGGCAGGTGGGAGACCTCATAGGTAATGGGAATCCCTGTTCCGTAGCGAGGGATAATGTGCGCGCCACCGACCAGGTAAGGTGTCTGCGCGTCAGGGTGGTAGCTAATCGAGTGGTTCCACGGGAGGAAGAGGAAATCACCCACCGCCAGGGAAAAATGCTTCCGATTCACGATCACCTCACCATGGCCACTGACGCACCAGAGCAACATGCGGCTTTGTACACGGGGATAAGAGATGCGCATGCCCCGCGAGAATTGAAAATGATTGGCTAACACCATAATCGGGTATTTTTCCGACATACTATCACCTCATAATGAATGGATAAACAAAGAAAAATGCGTAAATAGCAGGATTCTGCTTGAATTATACAAGTATTAGCGTTTTTGTCTATTTGCAATTATCGTGTGGAAGGATAGAATGTTGTCAGTAAATTATGGGGGGAACTGATAATGACCAGTAACCATATGTCATCCAAAGAGCGTGTGCTGACGACCTTTGCCCGGCAGGAAGCGGATCGAGTGCCGATTGATTACATGGCCAACCCGGGGATTGATGCGCGGTTGAAGGCGCATTTTGGCTTAAAGCCAGATGATTCGGAGGGATTACGCCGGGCGCTGGGGGTGGACTTCCGTGGGATAGGCGCGCCTTATTGTGGGCCAAAGCTACATGAGGAACGCCCAGCTCGGCAGGTTGACCCGGAGTGGGGGTGGGTGACGCGGCTGGTCGAGCATGAGAGCGGAAACTACTGGGATTTCTGCGATTTCCCCTTGCAGGATTCCGATGAAGAGATGGTGGCAAAGTGGCCGCTCCCATCGCCAGATGACTACGATTATTCCGTTATCGCGCCCGGCTGCACCGCTACACAGGAGTACGCGGTATACGTCGGTGGCCATGGCCTGGCTTGTATTATGAATACCGCCGGTTTTCTCCGCGGTATGGAGCAGACCTTCGTCGACCTGGCGCTGGATGACCCTTCCGGTTTGTTGCTGATCGACCGCTTCCTGGCCATTGAACTGGAAGTAGCCGCCCGGACGCTGGAAGCAGCAAAAGGCGGCATTGACTTCATGTATATCGGTGAGGATCTGGGAACGCAGATCGGCCCGATGATCAGCATGGAGATGTTCCACAAACATATCAAGCCGCGCCACCAACCTTTCTTCGATCTGGCCAAAGCTTACGACTTACCGGTGATGATGCACACTTGCGGCAGCAGCAGTTGGGCCTATGATGAGTATATATCCATGGGGTTGACGGCGGCAGAAACCCTGCAGCCGGAAGCGACCAACATGTCTCCCGCCTACCTGAAGCAACGCTTTGGCGATCGCCTGGCCTTCCACGGCTGCATCAGCACGGCGGGGCCGCTAGCGTATGGTACCGTGGCGGAGACGGTGGCCAACTGCCGCGAAGCGCTGGATATCATGATGCCCGGTGGCGGCTACTGCTTCTCCCCCACCCATTGCCTGCAGGATAACTCCCCCACCGAAAACGTCATCGCCATGTATGATACCGGGCATGAATATGGGCGGTATCGGTGAGTCGGTAGCAATACATCACCGGCTCGCCCCGCGATACCCGCCCGGATGCTGGTTGGTGTAGCGTTTAAAGACTGTGGCGAAGTATTGGGAAGAGGAGAAGCCGAGGGCGTAGGCGATGGCGGTGATGGAGATATCATGGTCGCGCAACAGCTCTTTGGCACGTTCGATTTTGCGACGGGTGCAGTATTCCGCCGGTGGAATGCCGACGGCCTCTTTGAATTTAGCCTTGAAACGTGAGGGGGAGAGATTCATCAACTCTGCCAGTTGTTCGATAGTGGTCTGCTCGGTGATATTTTCCTCGATATAATGGAGGCACCGGTTGATATCGTCTGGGCAACTGTCCTCCACCGCCAGCTCCGAGCAGCGCAGTATCTCCAGTAGCAACTCGACGAATACCGTAGCCAGGGCGATCTCCTGTAGCGGCCCGTGTTGCGTGAAATAGACCACCAAAGTCTCCTCAAAGAGGCGCTGTACATTCCAATTGGCGCGGAAATGCCGCCGGGGGATAGCCAGGAGGCGCTCCAGTAACGGGCGGGCGTAGTCGGCAGTGAAGGTGAGAAACGGCTGGCCCGGTTCCGGCCAGCCCACCTGCAGCCAGTATAATGTGCCCTTCTCCTGTGGGGAATCGCCGGTGCTATGCTCCTCATTGGGGTAGGTAACGTAGATATCGTTGCCCGTCATCACGTAGCGCCGCTGCCCCACCTCGTACACCTGCACCCCCTTGGCTAGGTAGCAGATCTCAATACTGCCGGGGTGGCGGTGGGTGGCCAGCCCCTCGGTAGCCCGGGCGAGGTGATACCGCCCCAGAAAGAGCTGGCCGGCAAACGGATGCCCGGCGAAATCCAGGATAATCTTCGGGGATTGCAGTGTCAGGTTATCGGTGGGCATGTTTGATATAGTACTGCAATACGCTATTGAAAGCAATACTAACATCGACAGGATACAATATTTGCAACTTAAATCTATCCTCAAGGAGAAGTACCATGGGCCAGTTTGAAGACAGAATAAAAGCGATGAAATTCGCCACTCCGGAGTTCATTCCTTTCGAGGTAGGGATCCTACCCGCCGCCTGGATGAAACACCGCGATGCACTGGACGAAATTGTCCATAATCATCCAATCGTCTTCGGCGACCAGGAGGCAACCGTGCGCGATTTTGATTACATCGGGCCGGCCACATTCCACGAGGGCAAGCACACGGATATCTGGGGGTGCGTCTGGAGTAATGTTGCCGAAGGGATGGAGGCCATCGTCACCGAACATCCACTGCCCAACCGCGAAGACGTCTGCACTATGAAAATGCCGGCGAAACCCCTCGGCTCGCTGCCGCACGGCTTCATGTACTTGCGTCTGGGCGATTTGCGCGGTTTTGAAGAAGTGATGGTGGACTTCGCCGAAGAACCGGAAGAACTGCAGATTCTCATCGATACCGTACTCCAGCACAATATGCTGGAGCTGGAGTTGATCCTACAAAAGCAGCATAACTCCTACATCTCCTTCGGCGATGACCTGGGTATGCAAGCCAGCCTGCCGATAAGTCCGGCCACCTGGCGTAAATACCTGAAACCCTGCTACATGAAGATGTATCAGCGCGTACATGCCGCGGGCTACGATGTGTATATGCACACCGACGGGCATATCTACGAGATCATCCCCGACCTCGTCGACTGCGGCGTGAATGTAGTGAACCCACAAATCCGCGCCAATGGACTGGATAATCTGGCGCGTGTCTGCAAAGGCAAAGTCTGTGTCGACCTCGACCTGGATCGCCAGATGTTCCCCTTCTGCCGCCCCGATGAGATCGACGCCCATGTCCGTGAAGCGGTAGAAATGCTAGGCGCCCCCGAAGGCGGCCTCTGGCTCCGCGCCGAAATCGGCCCCGACGTACCACTCGATACCATCGATGCGATCTGCGTAGCGCTGGAAACGTATCGGGGGTATTATAGTTAAAAAATGCAGGGGATTTATGCCTGGGAGCGCAGGCGTCCCGCCTGCCCCGAAAGCAAGGCAATCGGTATGGTGGTTTATCGTGGCATAGCCTGTCCACCATAGCCATTATGCCGACGGCCTATAGCCACGTGCCATAGCGCGTAATGTTGTTTGTAGCTTATCAGATTGAACAATAAGTGCAGGACGTTTTTTATAGGTTAGCATATCGGCATTGGGGAAAGAAGCAAGCACGACGTCGCCCCGACTATAGCTCATCATAAGCCTCCATACCCCGTGCGTTCCAATCTTCTTCAAACGATTTTAGGCGTAAACGTGCCTCCATTGCTTCTTTTGGTGAGATGTTGATATCTGCTAAGAGAAGCTCTCTTTGCAGAGCAATACTAGGGTTACGAAGACTCCGCCTCGTTTTATTTAAACCGTCTGTTATTGGTTTGTTCTTCAATGTTTTACTAGCCATGTATTCCTCTTACCTAGGCCCTGTCCCTCGCCACCCCACCCCCAATATTGAGTGTGAAGCTAAATATTGGATGGGCTGCACCTGTGGTTTTCCAGCATTATTCGTTACTTGATGATTACTCCATCGCTGACGCTGCTTTACCTATTCTCCGCCGCCATGCGATAAACATCATGAGGAGTACCAGCAGGATGACTGTGATCATCCCGGCGGCAGCATAGGTAACCGTGCTGTTTGCAGGTCGTACCCAATTTGCGATCACCACTCCGACCAGCCCCCAAATTACCGCCAGCGGGTAGGCGAGGTTGCCGCGGCCCAGATATGTGAATAACGCCCCCACGATGCCGGCGAGCAGCACCAGAGCGACGAAAATGTATAGATCAGTGAATCCCGCTGCGGTGGCGGCGTTACCAAAGCCGGCGAAGACGGCTACCGAGACCCAGCCGATGAGGATGTTGATGGGGAAGGCTATCAGGATGCGGTCGGCGGCGCTCTTTTCGGCAGTGGCGGCGATGGCCAGGTAGGGCGGTACCAGCACCCACCAGATGCCGAAGAGCAGGATCGCCAGCAGCAGATCAGCCGCGTAAAGCTGGGCTAGCAATGACCAGGCAGTAATGAGGATAAACGCCGTACCCATATACCAGCCGATGCGCCGCAATAGCGGGTGCTCGCGTTGTGCAGGCAGCGCCTGGTAGACGGCATAGGCCATGACCGCCGGGAAGACGATGCCCCAAATGGCGAAGGCATACGAAGAAGGTTGCGCCGGATTAAATCCGCCCGACCAGCGGGAGCCCATATCCTGCCCCATGCCGGTCAATTGCGCGAAGTAAGATGCCAGCACCTGCCCGAATCCGAATACTAAAACAATAACCTGCCGCAGTATGTCTTTTGCCCTGGTGTTATTTAACATTGTGTTTACCCTCATTCCAGTCTATACCTGAGGCGATGCCCCAAGTCTTAGACACGTCATTCATTAACTCTTCAAATCATCCGGTATCTTCAGCTCCAGTGTAGTCAGTTCGCCGGTGGTGATTACCACTTCGTCCATGGAGATTTCCAGCTTTTTCATCATGGCGATCAGTACGGCGTTCTGGTATTCCAAGTGCTGATAGAGCACCTCTATCTCGCGTTCCGCTTTCATATTCACCTGGTAGTCGTTCTCCGCTCGCAGTTCGCTATGCTGGCTCTGCAGGTTCTGCCCTACCATGATGAGGGGGAGCTGGATGAGTTGCAGGTAACCACTGGAGATATATTGGACCGCATCCTTGGTGGCTGGCAATATCAGCGGGCCGGATACCATTGCAAAGCATGCATAGAAGAACCACATGGTGCTCACCACGCTGGTGGCGCGCAAGGCAATTCGATCCTGCAACGTTAACTTGGCTTCGCGCTGTTTATTAACATTCTGTATCGGCGTGATTTGCTCACGAAGTTTCAGTAATGATGGCGGAAGTACATTAGCAGCGGTATTACTCATAGGGATGCTCCTTTAGTGTTATTTATTACATCAATAGTACCACGGATTATGCTATTTCAGTCGCTACTGCAATACTTTTGTTTGATCATATCGCAAATTGCGCTACATCATTGTGCTATCTATAAGACAATGTGTACTTATGTTTGAAGTCAGAAATAGTGTATCCTGAGGTGTGCAAATTATAAATGAAGCTCGAATGGCCCTGCTGAACTCCGCCCCGCCGCGTGCTGACGGGCGGGTGGTGATCTATTGGATGCAGCAGACGCAGCGGGCGGAGGATAACCACGCACTGGAGGCGGCGATAGCGCTGGCGAATGAACTCAACACGCCAGTGGTGGCGCTCTTTGTGCTGCAGCCGGGGTATCCGGGGGCAAATCTGCGGCATTACACCTTCATGCTGGAGGGATTACGCACGACTGCGGCACGGCTACGCGGGCGCGGTGTCGGCTGGGCGACGATGCTGGGCGACCCGGTGACATGTGTGCCGGAAGCCGTGCGCCAGTTGCATGCTGCCGCACTCATCACTGACCGCGGCTACCTGCGGCACCAGCGGCGGTGGCGGGCACAGATCGCCGCCGAACTCAGTGTGCAGATGTTGGAAGTCGATACCGATTGCGTCATCCCCTGCACCCTCTTCCCCAAGGAGGAGTACGCTGCCCGCACTTTGCGCCCCAAATATCGGCGGCTCCTGCCTGAGTTCCTCACCCCGATTATTCCGCTGATGCCGCGGGTTGCTCCGCCGACCGTGTTGCCGCGGCAGTTCGATGTCGATGACCTCCCCGCCACGCTGCAGACGCTGCATACTGATCTTTCCGTGCCTCCTTCGGTCAGCTTTTGTGGCGGAGCGGTGGAGGCGGAGCGGCGGCTCGATAATTTCATCCACGCACAACTGCCCCGCTACCGGGAAGACCATGCGGATGCGGCGGGCAACAGCGGCAGCCACCTCAGCGCCTACCTGCATTATGGGCAGCTATCTCCACTTCGGGTGGCGCTGCAGGTGAGCGCAGCGGGGGCGACGGATGACCTGTCGGTGCAATCATATCTGGATGAGCTGCTCATCCGCCGCGAGTTAAGCATCAATTTCGCCTGGTACAATGAGCAATATGACACGCCGGCAGGCTGGCCGGCCTGGGCGCGCCAGACGCTGGATGCTCACCGTGCCGACCCACGCCAGGGCTACTACTCCCGCGCGCAACTGGCCGCCGGGGATACCGATGACGCGCTGTGGAACGCGACGCAACATGAACTGCTGGCCGCCGGCGAAATCCACAACTATGCGCGCATGTTGTGGGCGAAAAAACTGCTGCAATGGACGGAGTGCGCGGAAGATGCGTGGGATATCGCCGTCTACCTCAATGATCGCTACGCGCTGGATGGTCGCGATGCCAGCGGCTACACCGGCATCGCCTGGTGCCTGGCGGGCAAGCACGACCGCCCCTGGCCTTCTCGTCCAATATATGGTACCGTACGCTATATGGCCACTGGCAATGCGGGCAAACATTTCAACGTCCGTGGCTATCTGGCGCGGGTAGAGGAATTATCTCAACAGGCAAATATAACCGAAAAGGAGCGCAATCATGGAACCAATGATCAAAGAGCTGCCCGGCATGAAAGTTGTCGGCATTGAATACACCGGGTTAAACCAAAATGGCGAGGTTCAGCAACTCTGGGAGGAATTCAATTCTTATATGAATGAGATCAGAGACAAAGTTGAACCCTACCTGGCGTTGGGAGTCTGCACCAATATGCGGCCGGATGGAAGCTACACCTATGTAGCCGGCTATGCCGTCACTGTTATCGCCCAACCGCCGCCGGGGATGGTGTCTCGTTCAACCCCGCCTGCCCGTTACGCGATCTTCACCCATCACGGACAGCTCTTCGACGTGCCGAACGATCTTCATTCCACCTACAATTATATCTTCACAGACTGGCTCCCCGCCTCCGGTTACACCTATTCCGGATCACCCACTCTCGAGTGGTACGACACCCGCTTCAAACTGGAGAGTGACGAGTCAGAACTGGACATCTGCATTCCGATTAAATAGTAATACGCGGTAATAATTTTAGGCACCCGTATCATAGGCGCCTCAATAGTTCATGAGGCTCTCGAATGACGCCCGTGAAAACGGGCAAATAATCGCATCGTCGATAGTGTCAGCTAACCACCGCGAAGCGGTGGCGGATGTGCCAATGCGGAGATTGGCGTTCCTAGGGGGAGAAATATTGCGCTATAACCCCGTCCCAAACACCGTCCGTGCGCCGCACACGCTGCAACCCTGATATTTGCAGTACACCCGGGCAGCGCTTTCTACGATGCTGGCGGGGGATGATTTTCTGTTGTTAGTGCAAATGTCCGTTAATGTTGAAACCCCACTACTCCCCACTCCGGGCGTTCCAGTTGTGCATGCGTGTCCTCCCAGACCTGCTGCATGCGTGCTTTGTCGGCGTCAGTCAACGGCAGGTCGGTACCCGTGTCGACGCCGGGGCAGGTGGGGAGTATCCGGCAGGCAGGGACGCTAGGTTGCGCGCTTTGCTGCACCCATACGGGCAGATATTGCGCGCCGGTGACGCTGGTACCGCGGGCGTTTTTGCTGATGTTCAGGTAAAGGATAATTCCGGTGTCGCGGTAGCGCTCGCGCTGGTTGCTGGCGAAGTTGCCCAGCGAATAGGCCACCAGGCCGGTGAAGGACACGCCGGTGCGCTGTACGGTGGCCATCTCCACTGGTTGCACTACGTGCGAATGCCCGCCGATGATGGTATCCACGCCGCCCTCCAGCAATTGCCGGACGATTTCCCGTTGGTTTTTGTTCGGTTCACGTTGGTATTCTTCGCCGAAGTGCAGTATGGTGATCACCAGCTCCGCGCCAGCTTCCCGTGCGGCTGCTGCTTCTGCGGTCACGCGCTTCACTTCCAACAGATTCACCGCAAAAGGTTTGTTCTTCGGCACTGGCAGGCCGTTGGTTCCTGCGGTATAGTTAAGCAAAGCTATCTTCACGCCTTTAATGGTGACGATGCTGGGGGTGCCCTGTTCCGCAGCGTTGCGCGCGGTGCCGGTATGTGCCAGCCCGGCGGCGTCAAGCGTATCCAGAGTGTGGGCGATTCCATCCCAGCCCATATCCATACAGTGATTGTTGGCAGTGGTCAACATGGCAAAGCCGCTAGCCTTCAGCCCACTCGCCAACTCATCGGGGGAATTGAAGCGCGGGTAGCCGCTGTAGCCGTGCTCCTGCCCCGCCAGCCGCGTCTCCAAGTTCGCCACTGCGTAGTCGGCGCGGCGCAGATATGGCACAACCGGGGCAAACATGCGCGTAAAATCATACCTGCCGCTCGCGGAGTCATAGCCAGAGCGCACTAGATACGTATGCATCAACACGTCCCCGACAAAGGCGATGGTGACATTAGTGGATTTATCATCGGTGGGGGGAGGATCAGTAACCGTGGCAGCGGCGTGGTTATTAGCGCCACCTGGCATATTCCGCGCCACCGCTGCCACCAGCGTGGCGGCGATTAATACGATAATTACCAGTAAATAATTGCGCTTCGTCAAGGCATAACCCGGTTCGTTGCAGAATATGATGATATATTATACTGTTTGGAGAAGGATGTCTATATGGGGCAGGAGTATCGGTTTTAGCGACAAGCCGTCCTCCCTGGCCTGGCCGTGAACACCGTCCGCGCACCGCGCACGCTCCGCGCCGCCACGATAACCAGCGCCGCAACGGCCAGCAGGATGATAATGTTAAAAAATTGCGTTGCATGGAAACCTCCTGGCTCGGTTGGCGGTTGCTGGTGATATCTTAACCGGTTTGGGGTGGGGTGTCGGGATAGGTGCTGTAACTTCCAATCCATCTGCACTATTATTGAGTGTGAAGCACATATGCAGTATAATATTGAGCAATGAGTATTCCTGAATCACAGTTTGTGGAACATAAGAAATATATCAGTGAGTTGAAAAGCATCATCGAGAGCGTTGCCGCATTCGCCACGTGTCAGGGTGGTACCATCCAAATTGGTATTAACCCCGGCGGCGAATATGTTGGAGTGCAGATCGGCCGCACTACGCTGGAATATCTAGCACGCGATATAAAAGTTGTATACCGACCCTCCCCAGTTTCCGGCAATCACTTTTGATGGTGATGAGCAAAATGCTATTATCACTGTGGGAGTATCTGGTAGCTCGTTGAAGCCCGTCTTCGCCTATGGACGCCCATATAAACGAGTCGGGCGCAGTAATCAGCGGCTGACTCGCGACGAAGTCCAACGGTTGATGGAAGAGACAACCGGGCGTACCTGGGATACCTTGCTATGCCAGGGGTTCAATTTAGCAGATATCGATATTTCAGCGATTCGGGACTATTTGAAGCGTGGTGGTCAGGATATCGCCACCGATACCATGACGGTATTGCGCAATTTGTCGCTGGTGAATACGCTGGGTGAATTTGTGAATGCAACCGCACTGTTATTCTATCATATATCCGCAGTATTTCATCCCGCAGGCACAACTACAATGTGCGCGTTTTGCCGGGACTTCCTCAATACAATTCATCGATGAAGCGACGTATACCGGGCCGGTCTTTGCACAACTGGATGAAGCATTGAAGTTCATCGCGCGCAATACCAAACAAGCGATAGTTATCACCGGTAAACTGCAACATGATGTAGTGCCAGAATACCCGGTAGAGGCCATACGTGAAGCGTTGATTAATGCTATCTGCCACCGAAACTACACTGATCCCGGTACCATACAGGTGCGTATCTATGATGACCGGCTGGAGATTTGGAACCCCGGTTTGTTGCCGCCTGACCTTACTATTGAACAGCTATACCACGAGCACGCCTCACATCCACGCAATCCACGTCTCGCCTGCGCGTTTCACCGCGTCGGTCTCATCGAACGCTGGGGTACCGGAACAATTCGTATCATCAACCTCTCCCTAGCCCACGGTCTAAGTCGCCCGGAATTCGCAGCAGAAACCGGAGTATTCAAGGTACGATCCTTTCCGATTGTCGTGAAAGCAAAGACAGAAGGTCTTCAGCTAGAAACTAGGCTTCAGCAAGCATTGGATTTTATCAGGAATAGGGGTAGCATTTCAATCACTGAATACTCGGAATTATTCAGAATTAGTCGCCGTCAAGCACAGAGAAATTTAGCTCAGTTCGTAAAAATAGGTATAATGCGAACTGATGGCAAAAGATCAGCAACAATATTTCTTTTTCCACCTGATAATGAGGAGGGAATCAAATCATAACGACAACATTCGCGACATTCGCGTCATGTCGCGAGTGTCGCGAGTGTCGCGAGATGTCGCGCTTCCCCCAGAATTCGGCAACCTTGCCAGCTTCTCCCGGATCTGCCGGTACAGTTCGTCCGTCCATTGCGGCAATGAGATGTCTGTTTCGAAGTTAACTATTAGTATTTTTGGGACGCCCATGAGAACGGGGTTGCGATACCAACCACCATGCCCTAAAGCACATGGCTATAACCCTGAAGGGCATTACTCATCTGGTTCAGAGAAGTCCGCGATGGCGGACGACTGGTACGTAGTGCCCTGCAGCCGGGATTTCAATCCCAGCGATAGATACTATTACCTTCCTTCGGTCTCTATGGTCAAGTCCTTTGGCAGGCTCTGTAACTCGCTAATTTGCGTTGTATTCAGGAGTGGCGCTACATGCGGTCGTAAGGTAGCCGTGAGGAGGAAGAGACGATGGGGCGCCCCCGGTAGTGGCATAAATCCATACCGATTATACCAACGTACCACACGATCATTAAGCGGATCGACTAGGACGGCATGTGCGCCGATGATCTGCGAAAGGTGATATGCCGTGTGCAACGCATTCATCAGTAAATGGGTACCGAGATTATGACCTTGTGCATGTATATCGACAGCCAACCTACCCAATAGCACAACAGGAATGCGGGTTAGCCGAATCCGTGGCGCTTGCAGTTCGTCTGCCAGTAGCGCACTCATCGCCAGCGTGTAATACCCATCAATGCGAGTGGGTATATCCTCGGATATTGCCACCCACGTTACCCCGAGGCCACGCTCAAAGTATTTGCGGGCGTGGGCATGAAGAAACGTATCGAGTGCCGGTTCATCACAGGAGAATAACTCCCGCTGATGCCGCTGGGGATCAAGGCGTTCAATGATCATTGAATTCGCCCCGCGCGAATCGTGCCATATCCCGGGCTAGTTCAGGGGTGGCGGCAGGTGGGGTTTCCAGGATGACGAGCACTTTGTCCCAATCGGCCGGCGAAAGACGGATTTGCTCTTCCGCAAGAAGCTCGTCCTGCGCTACCTGCAACGCCGTACTCACCAGATAATCAGTCACGCTTAAACCGAGACGAGTCGCCGCCCGCTCCAACAAGCGTTTATGCTCAGGCGCGATGCGACAGGAAAGACGATCTGTTTTTACCAATAATGTCCCCATGATAAAAAACCTCTACTGTCATTATACCACACTGTACGTCACATGACACCCGCCACTGAAACACCACGTGCTTTAGCGCGTGGCCTTCTCCGCCCGTTCCCGTAGCCCCGCTATCTGCTCTGGGGTCACCGCTTTCTCGAAGCTGCGGAACCCCGCGAGAGTGAAGCCGTGTTTGGCGGCGAGGCGGCCGATTTCGCGCACACGGGCTAGCTCCAGCTCTTTGCCGAGGGAGAAGGATTCGTAGCGGCCTTCCAGCGCAAGGATCATCGTCTCGGCCATGCAGGCGTAGCTGGTGCCGGGGGGGAAGCCGAAGTTGAAGCCGAAGTCTACCGGGCCGGGCACGGCGACGACGCCGCCTTCGATGATAAGCACGTCATCTCGTTCTTTGGCCACCCGCACCGACACATCGCGTGGGCGCGAGACATCGCAGACCACCGCGCCGGGCTTCAGGTGGTGCGGCTCTACTACCGCGTCCACTGCGCTGGTGACAGTGACGATGATGTCGGCCAACGGCAGGTCGGTATCCATATCGGTGGAGATGCGCACGTTGCCGCCTGGCATCTCCTCGGCGACGCTGCGCAGGCGGCTCTCATTGCGCCCCAATAGTAATAGTTCACCCACACCGTCCTCAGCGAAGAGGTGGGCGCAGACACGCCCGATGGAGCCAGTGGCGCCGACGATGGCCACGCAGGCCTTCGCTGGATCAATGCCCATCAACTCCGCGCCGCGCCGCGCCCCCTGGATGGCGGTGTAGCAGGTGTAGCTGTTGCCGGTGGTGATGGCGATGTCCACGTTGCGCGCCACGGTTATCCCGGCGTCACCAGCAATGGAGGTATACGCCCCCAGCCCCACGATCTTGGCGCCCGCGGTCTGCGCCAACTGCGCCGCCTTGATGATCTTACGAGTGACGAAATCCTCCGGCAGCTCGAGGAATTGCCGTGGCGTCAGCGGGCACCCGACAAACCACCCCTCGGCCTCCGCCCCGCCCAGGCTTTTCACCCCGGTTATATGCGAAATCATCTTCGGCTGAATGTGCTGCAACAACCACTCCAGCATATTATCGGGCAACACCTGCAGCAGCGGATATTTCCGCGCCACATCCTTGCGCACCGATATAGGATGGATGAGAAATCCGAACTTTTCCATGGGTATAACTATAACATAATTGGGCGTGGGGGATATAGTATTGAGAGTAAAGAGATGATTGCAAAAGCCTTAATTTCCGCTGGGATTGAAATCCCGGCTGCCTGGCGCTGCGCGCCGGTCGTCCGCCTTCGCGGACTTTTCTGAATCGAATGGTAGTCGTGGCATGGGCGTCCCGCCCATGAGAACGGGGTTTCAATACTGGGCTACACCCCCTCTGTAGCCCGCGCCCGCCGTGGCGTGTATTTGTAGACAAGAGCGCGCCTCAGCGGGCGCGGGCTACAATCCCTGGGGACGCAGGCGTCCCGCCCAGAGAACGGGATTTCAATCACAGCAGCTTCTCTCCGTGCTCTCTATGTCCTCTGTGTTTATATTTTCTCTCTTCGCGCCTTCGTGTCTTCGTGGTTCCACCTATCCATACTATGAAAATGTTATTATTAATCCATGCTGGATTTCCATTGTTATCTGATAACGGAGCGGACGCAGACGGGCGGGCGGGATTTGCTTGATGCGCTGACGCAGGCGGCGCGCGCGGGGGTGCGGGCGGTGCAGTTGCGCGCCAAGGATTTGCCGCCGCACGAGCTGTACCTGCTGGCGGTGGCGGCCAGGCGCGCGCTGACGCCCTACGGCACGCGCATATTGGTGAATGACCGTGCCGACATCGCGCTGGCGGCCGGGCTGGATGGGGTTCACCTCACCGCCGCCTCGCTGCCTCCGGCGGCGGTGCGGGCTATATTGCCCCCGGCGATGCTCATCGGCGTCTCCACCCACACGCCGGAGACAGCGCTGGCCGCGCAGCGGGGGGGCGCGGACTTCATCACCTACGGGCCGGTCTTCCTCACCCCCAGCAAAGCCGGCTACGGCGCGCCGCGCGGGGTGGCGGAGTTGCGCGCCGTCTGCGCCACGCTCACCATCCCCGTCTTCGCCCTCGGCGGCATCACCGTGGCGAACATCGCCGAGTGCCGCACGGCAGGCGCCTACGGCGTCGCCGCCATCCGCGCCATGCTCGACGTGCCCGACATCGCCAGTGCGGTAGCGGCGTTTGGTGCGGGGTTGGGGGAGTTGTAGGGGCACATGGCATGTGCCAGATTGTTTGCAACAAAAACGGGGTTAGGGGATAATTGCCCCGAAGGGGCTTAGGATGTTAGCCACGGGTGAAGCGGTATCCGAGTGCAGCGAGGAGAGCGCGGAACCCGTGGTATAAGGCATTAAAAAAGATACTCCGCCCCGAAGGTGGCGCCAATGAAACAGTAATTGAAGCGTGGAGCGATCCGCAATTAAGGCGCAGCTGGGGGCCTTTCCATGATAGTACGCCCGAAGAATACTCGCTCATCCTTATGATGAAAGAGGTGGACGGGAAAGCCACCACCAGCGTAGTGACCGGTGCCTGGTTCCCGATTCCCATTAAAGTAGGCACCCCCGAATCATACACGCTACTCGATATCATTGATGTAGACGGTGATGGACAAAACGAAATCATGATTGGTTCGGGATATTACGAAGGAAATGGTATTCAGGTGATGAAACTGCTGAACGGAAAATTTATTAATGTTGTCAGTGGCGGCGAAGGGGCATAAACATGCTGTCTAACACCAAAGTATTATCGCCGATCCTCATAAACCCACCGCGAAGCGGTGGCGGATTTTAGCCCGGTGCGCAAGCGCCGGGTAAGAATCGCCTCCGATATTCCCACCCGGAAAGGGTGATGGAAATATGTACCCACCACCCTTTCAGGGTGGGAATCATATACGTTACGTTTCATCCCCGGCGCTTGCGCACCGGGCTAAAATCCTGCACCACTCCGTGGCGCAATAATCGTTACTTCTTTCTCATGAACGAGACGATTCCTGCTTTAGAAGGCGCCTGAAACCGCCCCCAAAATACTCAATTGCCTAATATTTCGCCAAAGTTGGAATAATTCTGCTAAATAGAGTATGCTTATAGCAAGAGTATGGACTAGAAAAGGAGACTCTTGATGGCAAACATTACTTGCCCGCGCTGCGAAGGGCGAGGTGATATTTCTGTTAAAACGGGCGGGGTGACTAAGTGCTACGCCTGCGGTGGCACCGGAGAGATCGATGAGATTGATCTGGCCATGGTGAAGAAGTGGAAAGACCCGGAGAAAAAGCCGGTCGTCAAGGTGAAGGACACGGAGGAGAAGAAACCCCGTGTGCGTAAGCCCGCTGTATCCCGCTCGAAAAAACCGCCGAAACCAGAAGACACCAGTGGGAAATCAATTTTACACCATGATGCTGCTGATAATTACCTCAGCGGCGTCTTGTCCCAGTTGGAAAGTGGCGTTGATGTTAATAGTCGCGACACCGACGGACGTACCCCTCTACATTGGCCCGCACACCGCGGCCATCTGGAGGTGGTGAAGGTGCTCATCGCGCATGGGGCCGATGTCAATGCAGCCGACAACAATGGCCGTACGCCGTTGCGTATGGCGCTTATCGGCAATCATCAGCCGGTCATCGACTTGTTGAAAGACAAAGGCGCTCTGTAAAGAATGTCAAAACGCGCGCTGGTTCATCAGTGGATGTGACCAGCGCGCGTTGTTTTGTGTCATCTTTACCTTGGCTAGGGGATAAGCGTGACGGCGCCGGTGAGCGCCGTGCCGCACCCGCCGCCTAGCAGCACCTCAACACGGCCACTCTCGACGACGAACTGCATCGCCGGGTTCCACACGCCTAACGCCGCTTTGTCCAAGATGAAGTGTACCGTGCGCGTCTCGCCCGGTTGCAGCATGACTTTGTCGAAGGCTTTCAGCTCCTTAACGCGCCGGGTGATGCTGGATCCGCACCCATGGATATACAGCTGCACGACCTCTGCGCCAGCGCAGGCGCCGCTGTTGGTGACATCCACAGCGACGGCTACTGACGCCCCCGCTTCAATTGCCCTCACAGTTGCGGTGGTGTCAATCTGCAGGTTGGCGAAAGTGAAGTTGGTGTAGCTCAACCCATAGCCAAAGGGGTAGAGCGCGGTTCCCTCCATATCACGATAGCGGCTGTCGCCCTTGGTTTTATGATTGTAGTAGACGGGCAACTGCGCGCTGGAGCGGGGGATAGAGATCGACAGCCATCCGCTGGGGTTAATTACGCCAAAAAGTGCCTCTGCGACAGCCGTACCGCCGAACTGCCCCGGATACCAGGCACAAAGCACTGCCGGACAATGCTCGGCGATCCACGGGATACTATGCGGCCGCCCCTGGATCAATACAACAACCGTAGGGGTGCCCGTGGCCAGCACTGCCTGCAGCAACTCCTCTTGCACCCCGCCCAGGCACAGGTCAGCTACATCTACCCCTTCGCCGCAATCCATCTCATCTGAATCCGATGACAGGGCGACAGCGCCGTTGTCTTCAAAGAGGGTGTCAAAGTTGCGCTTACTTGACCCACCCAGGACCACCACTGCGATCCATGTCACGGATACCGCAACCAGTTGCATATCGTATCTGCGCCTGCGGCAGGAGCGCCTGTATCCCCTGCAGTACCGTCACACCCGCATTCGGCAATTGCGGCGCGCTGTAATCACCCAGTTGGTTGTACAGGTTATCAGCATTGGGGCCAATGATGGCGATGCGTTGCAGCGTTGGGGATAACGGGAGGGCCGCATTTTCATTGCGGAGCAGCACCAGCGTCTCGCGCGCCAGTTGCAGGCTGCTTTCCCGCTCCGGGATACTTCCTACTACGCCTACCGCCCGCTCCTCGTCAACAAATGGATTCTCGAATAGCCCCAGCAGGAACTTGAGGCGCAACACACGTGCCACCGCGCTGTCGATTACCTCAATAGGGCAGCGGCCATCGTTTACCGCCGTCTCCAGTGTGGTAAACGCATCACCCCACAGCCCGAAATCCACCCCGGCAATGATCGCCTGCGCCGCCACTTTGGATAGCTCTGTTGCGTCGGTAGGCAGTTTATCGATGTCACACTGCAACAGGCAATCGATGCCGTTTCCGTCCGACATCACCACGCCGGCAAATCCCCACTCCTCGCGCATCAGGCTGGTCAGCAACCACTTGTTGGCATGGCAGGGGATGCCGTCGATCTCGTTATAGGCGACCATGATGCATTGCGCACCAGCGGCGACCCCCGCCTGGACGGGCGGTAAGAAGATCTCGTGGAGTTCGCGGGGGCCAATGGGGGCGGCGCCCGCATTATGCCCGCCCACGCACCCGCCTTGCGCACAACAATGCTTCAACACGGCCACGATTTTATCAGGATAGCTTAACTCGGCCAGCGTTTCGCCCTGCAGCCCACGGGTAACCGCTTCCGCCATCCGCTAGGCCAGTACCGGGTCTTCGCTATAGCATTCCTCCGCGCGGCCCCAGCGTGGATCACGTAGAATATCCAGCGCGGATACCAGACCGAGGTGCGCCCCCCGGGCGCGGATACTCGCCGCCACACTGGCCGCTGCCGTAGTCAGCAGCGCGGGATTCCAACTGCAGCCGACGCCAATGTTAGTCGGTAATAACGTTGCGCCCAGCGCCTGATGCCCATGCGGACATTCCTCGGAGAGCAAACCGGGGATGCCGAGACGAGTATGCTCGAGAACGTAGCGCTGCACGGCATTGGCGGCTTTCGCGCTTAGTTCGGGGGTGATGCCAGTATCGAGGCGTACCTGTGACCAGGGATCAGCGCGAAAAAGGCCATAAAGCCCGCCCATGCCTTCGCCGCGGGTTACTTCATCTTTGAAGATATCGGTCAATTCAATCGAGTCGCCACTGCGATGGTAAGCATGCCAGCCATAAATCCGTTGATGAAGCTGGCCGACCTTCTCGCGCAGGGTCATCTGCGCGAGTAAATCAGCAATTCGTTCCTCGATTGGTACGTTAACACTCAACCAGGTCTTCACCATTCACCTCGTTTCGATAGGTTATTGAATGGGGCGGGCGGTTAAAGCGCTCTGCTATACTTCCATGATCTCTTCGACCTTGGTGTCATGGGCGGCGTCAATTTTACTGATAAAATCGTCCGTTATCTTCTGAATTTTGTCATGGGCACGCTTTACATCATCTTCGCCCGCCAGTTTCTCTTTTTCCAGCCGTTTCAGGTGTTCAATAGCATCACGGCGCACGTTGCGCACGGCGATTTTGCCATCTTCCGCCTTTTTGCTCGCCATCCTGGCAAACTCTTTGCGGCGATCTTCGGTGAGGGGCGGCAACACCAGGCGGATAACCTGCCCGTCGTTACTGGGATTCAGGCTCAATTCGCTGTTCAGGATGGCCTTGGAGATTGGGTTGAGCATACTCTTATCCCACGGAGTAATCACCAGCAGGCGCGGCTCCGGGGCGGAGACATTGCCGATCTGGCTCAAGGGCGTGGGGGTGCCGTAATAGTCCACCATGATCCCATCCACCAGCATCGGGTTCGCGCGCCCGGTGCGGATATGGCGGAACTCATCCGTGGTAGCGTCCAACGCTCCCTTCATGCGATGATCAGCATCGGCCAGAATTTCAACTATAGTTTGCATGATATGTACACCTCCGGTTGTATTCTGCTTAGTTTATTCTATACGTTGCAGGATATGCCTGCTGAAATTTTCAACAAATAACGGGGAAACCTAACGCGGGCATCGCCACAACCCATAGTAATTATCTCTCCTGCGGGTAATCGTGTTATGGCATTCTGCCCCTATGCTTTAATTCACAGGATATAAGGATGGTCAGGATAGCAGGTAGATGTATAAACTTCGCCTGATAATACTTCCCGGTTCTTTTATATCTTTATTATCCTTCTACGAAAATAGATTTTGCGGACGCTTTTCCCATTGGTTTAGCCTAACCCCCAGACCCTTCCCTGC
>JBBRXO010000054.1:0-19016 GCA_038248345.1 Armatimonadota bacterium
CCATGCTGCCGCGCACAGCAGCGACCGCGTGGGCATCATGGCCTTTGCCGAGGAGGTGGTGGCCTACATGCCGCCGGGCAAGGGCGGCAGCCAACTGGGCCGTGTGCTGGAGCAGCTTTACCCGCTGCAACCGCGCCCGGTGGAGTCCGACTACCGCCGAGGCTTCGCTTACCTGGCCAACCGCCTGCGCAAGCGCTCGCTGGTTATCATCTTCACCGACCTCATCGACCCGGACTCCAGCAAGCGGCTGGTGGACAACATCAGCCTGCTGCACCCGCAACACCTGGTGCTCTGTGTGGCGTTGAGCGATTACGAGCTGGTCGATATCCTCTCTGGCCCCCCCGCCAGCGCGACGGGCCTCTACCAGCAGACCATGGCCACCGCGGTAATGGAAGACCGCCAACTGGCGCTGGCACAACTGCATCAGCGCGGGATATTAACCCTGGACGCCGCCCCCAGTGACCTGTCATTAACGGCGGTGAACCGGTATCTGCAGATCAAGAAAGAGGGACGGGTGTAGGTTTTTTTTCAACACAGAGGCACAGAGGGCACAGAGAAGATAAGACAAGTGGGTATCTCTGGGAGCGCAGGCCCGTGGCATGGGCGTCCCGCCCATGAGAGCGGGGTTTCAAACCTTGGCACCACCCCCTGAAGGAGGTGGCTAACAACGGCAAGCACGCTAAAGCGCGCTATCATTCGGGTCAGAAAAGTCCGCGAAGGCGGACGACCGGCCGTAGGCCACGCAGCCGGGATTTCAATCCCAGCGGAATCTCATGGGCGAGACGCCCATGTTACGATTTTCATTTCTGCTGACAAGTAGGAACCACCCCACCGCATGGCGAATTGGTAGTTATGGCATTAATGTTGAGTTGTGAATCGGTGGGGAAATCCTTTGGCGCGCGGCCACTGTTTACCGGGGTAACCCTGGGAGTTTTTGACGGAGAGCGGCTGGGGGTGATCGGGCCTAACGGCGCGGGCAAGTCCACGCTCATCCGCATTCTGGCGGGCATGGAGACGGCGGATGAGGGGGAAGTCTCGGTACGGCGCGGGCTGCGTATCAGCTACCTGCCGCAGGAGGACGACTTCCCCGGCGACCCTACCGTGGAGAATCTGCTCTGGGAGACGCTGCGCGATTGCCCGGGCGATGAAACCGACCACCACATGCGGGTGAGCATGATGCTGGGCCGCGTCGGCTTCCCCGACCGCAACCAGCATGCCTCGGAGCTGTCCGGCGGCTGGCGCAAGCGGCTGGCCATCGCGCGTGCACTCATCACTGATCCCGAACTACTGATGCTGGATGAGCCGACCAACCACCTGGATGTGGAAGGTATCCTCTGGCTGGAAAAACTGCTGCTCTCCGCTAGTTTCTCCTTCCTGCTCATCAGCCACGACCGCTATCTGCTGGAGAATGTCACCACACGTATCATCGAGATCGACCGCGCCTACCCCGAAGGAGCTTTCAGCATCGCCGGGAGCTACAGCAACTTCCTGCAGAAGCGCGAGGAATACCTCTCCGGGCAGGAGAGCAAACGGCAGGCGCTGCAGTCGATGGTGCGGCAGGAGATCGCATGGCTGCAACGGGGAGCACGTGCCCGCACCACCAAGGCGAAGGGACGCATCGAGGACGCCGGGCAATTGATCTCCGAGCTGGCCGACAGCACCGAGCGCGCCACGCTGCGCCGTTATGCGGGGGTGGACTTTACCGCTACCGGGCGTAGAACGAAAAAACTACTGGAGATGAAGGGTGTGGGCATCGCCTTCGGCGACAATGTACTGTTGCAAGGGATGAGCCACATCTTCTATGGCAACACCAAAACCGGGCTACTGGGGGTGAATGGCAGCGGAAAAACCACCATGTTGCGCCTGATTACCGGTGAGTTGGAACCCGATAGCGGCGCCATTAAGCGCGCCGAGGGGCTGAAGATAGTCTATTTCCGCCAGGATCGCGGCACGCTCAATCTGGAGGAGAGCCTGCGCAACGCACTCTCGCCCACCGGCGACACCGTGCATTTCCGCGATCAGCAGATTCACGTCACTGCCTGGGCCAAGCGGTTCCTCTTCCGTGAGGAACAACTACCGTTGCCGGTGGGTGAACTCTCCGGCGGCGAGCAGGCGCGGATCCTCATCGCCCGGCTGATGCTGGACTCCGCCGATGTGCTGATTCTCGACGAGCCGACCAACGACCTTGATATCCCTTCACTCGAGGTGCTGGAGAGCGCGCTGGCGGAGTTCCCCGGCACGCTGGTGCTGGTCACCCATGACCGCTACATGCTCGACCGCCTCTGCAGCGAGCTGCTCTACCTGGATGGAGAAGGTACCGTCACCCCCTACGCCGATTATCCGCAATGGGAGGCCGCCCAGCGTGCTGGCAAAGCCACACAAAAAGCGGCAATTGCCAAAGAAGCAGGCACAAAATCTACCACCGCCAAAAAGCTGAACTGGAAAGAGGCACGTGAACTGGAAGGGATGGAGGCGGCCATTCTCGAGGCCGAAAATGAAGTCTGCCGGATTGAGACTGAACTGGCCAGCCCCGAGCTTTTTACTGCCTATGACCGCCTGACCAAGTTGAGCACCGAACTGCAGGAAGCGCAGGAGAAGGTGAAGAAGCTGTATTCCAGGTGGGAGATGCTGGAGGCGAAACGAGATAGTTCCTAGTTCCTGGTTTCTGGTTTCTAGTTCTGTAGGGGCGTAGTTTCCGCTGGGATTGAAATCCCGGCTGCATGGCGCTTCCGCCTTCGCGGACTTGTCTGGCCTTTCGACTGTAGCCCGCGCCCGCCGTGGCGCGAATTTGCTAACACCAAACGCGCCACGGGGGGCGCGGGCTATGATACACGTTAGTGAATTTGCCGTTGTTAGCCACCTCCTTCAGGGGGTGGTGGAGAGAATATAATGCCAAATAAAACAATCACCGCAGCAGCAATCACCGCCGCCGTGGCGGAGATGTGCATCAAGGCGAACCGTTGCGCACCGGCGGAGTTAGTGGACGCGGTGACGCATGCAGCTACGCTGGAGGAATCCCCCGGCGGGCGCGCGGTGCTGGAGTTGCTGGGGCAGAACTACGCCACCGCGGCGGAGACCGGGCTGCCTATATGCCAGGATACCGGCATGGCGGTGGTAATGGTGGAGCTGGGGCAGAACACCTTCCTGCAGGGGAATCTGGAGGAGGCTATCAATGCCGGAGTACGGCAAGGATACTGCGATGGCTATCTGCGCAAGTCAATCGTCAGTCACCCGCTGCGTCGCGTGAATACGGGCGACAATACCCCGGCGATGATACATATACACCTGGTGCCGGGTGACGGGCTGAAGCTGACACTGCTGCCTAAAGGCGGCGGAAGCGAGAACGCCGGGGCGCTGAAGATGCTGAAGCCGAGTGATGGCCGCGCCGGGGTGATCGACTTTGTAGTTTCGCGCATCGCAGAGCAGGGGGTGAACGCCTGCCCGCCGTTGATCATCGGTGTGGGGATAGGTGGGAACTTCGAGGGGTGTGCGTTACTTGCCAAGCAGGCGTTACTACGCCCAATCGGCCAGCCGAGTGATGACCCGGATGATGCCGCGTTGGAGGCGGAACTGCTGGCGCGCATCAACGCGTTGGGCATCGGTCCGGCGGGCTACGGTGGCACGGTGACGGCATTAGCGGTGCATGTAGAAACAGCGCCCTGCCACATTGCCAGCCTGCCCTGCGCGGTGAACGTGCAATGTAATGCGCACCGGAGGGTAGTCGCTAGTCTATAAGTTCAATGTTCAATGTTCAATGTTCAGCGTTCAACGTTCAACGTTCAATGGGTAAGATACCATCATTGAACGTTGAACGTTGAACATTTTTTCAACTACCAGCGGCTGGAGCCGCCGGAGCTACCACTGCGCTGATTCTGGAAGCAATCGGAGCAGAATACCGGCTTGTCGCCACGGGGGACGAAGGGAACCTGGGCTTCTTTGCCGCAGGAAGAGCACACCGCGGTGTGCATTTCGCGCGGGCCGCTGTTGCGTGATCCGCCGAAGCTGCCACTGGCCTTGCGGGCTGTGCGGCAATCCGGGCAGCGCGCGGGCGTGTTGGTGAAGCCCTTTTGCGCATGGAATTCCTGCTCACCAGCGGTGAATACGAAATCCCGGCCGCAATCGCGGCAAGATAATGATTTGTCTGCGTAGCTCATAGCTAGCACTCCTTAGATTGGATGCTTCCGTCAGCATGATTTGGAAATAATTCGCACGGGGGTTCGTTGCGGAAGCAGGAACAACCAGGCTATGCCAAACCAGGCAAAATACTTATGCATCATTAAAGATGGGAACACTTTAGATTTTCCCCACCATCCAAAGTATATACTACAGTTACTAATCATGCAAGTAGTTTTGAGAATTAATTGTAAATACTCGATATTACAGTGTTTTTGTGAGGAATATGCTACTATTATTACCATGTTACCGTCATCATATTTCAAAAAACGAGTACAGGTAGAGAGGACATTACTATGGCGATCACACAATTAGCCGCCCAGCTCTACACGCTCCGCGACTACATGAAGACCCCGACAGCAATCGCAGCTACCTTTAAGAAGGTGAAGGCGATAGGCTACGACGCGGTACAGCTAAGCGGCCTGGGGCCGATCGCTCCGTCGGAGTTAGCCGATATCCTCACCGGCGAAGGTCAGCAGGCAGTTATCACACACACGGGCTACACACGTCTCCGCGCTGAGTTGGATGCCGTCATCGCCGAGCATAAATTGTGGAACTGTCCGCATGTGGCCCTTGGATCAATGCCGGAGGAATTCCGCTCATCCGCTGGCATCCGGGAATTCGCCGTCGTCGCCAATGACATCGGCAAAAAACTGGCAGCGGCCGGGCTGACCTTCAGCTATCATAATCACAGCTTTGAATTAGCCCATAATGACGCCGGCATCAGTTGGCTGGAGCAACTGTATAATGAGACCGACCCGCGCTACCTGCAAGGAGAATTGGACACCTACTGGATACAGCACGGTGGCGCCGACCCGGCAGCATGGATTACTCGCTTGAGTGGACGTATGCCCGTTGTCCATCTTAAGGATATGGTAATGGTAGGCGACCAGCAGGTGATGGCAGAGGTAGGCGAAGGTAATTTGAATTGGGCCGCCATCCTCCCCGCTTGTCGTGCCGCCGGGGTGCAATGGTATGCTGTCGAGCAGGATGAATGCCGCCGCGACCCCTTCGAGAGCCTGGCGATCAGCTACTGCAACCTGGTGGCGATGGGGATTTAAATTTGTCATATTTTCTCCCGTACTGTTGCAGGTGTTACCTTCGCCTCTGGTGAAGTAATTAACAGCGGTTTCATGCAGGAGAATTGACGATGGATTTTTACGAGGCGGTTAAAAACAGGCGGAGCATCCGCTCCTTTCAGGACACACCGGTGCCCGAAGATGCATTAATGCGGATTTTAGTGGCTATGCGTCTCGCACCATCAGCGTGCAATCGGCAGCCGTGGCATTTCTATGTACTGCGCGATGAAACGCTGAAAAAAGAGCTGGTGGGGACGCGCCAGCCGTGGGTAGCATCTGCTCCGGTGGTGATCGTCGCCTGTAGCAAACCGAGTGACGCCTGGGTGCGCAGCTTTGATGAGAAGATCCATGCCGATATCGATATCGCCATAGCGGTAGAGCATATCGTGTTGGCCGCGGCGACAGAAGGTCTGGCCAGTTGCTGGGTCTGTTCCTTTGACCCGGCGGTAGCGCGCCGTTTACTGGATGTCCCTCCCGCCTGGGAGCCAGCGGTTATCATCCCCCTGGGCTATGCAGCGGAAGAACCCGGGGAAACCACGCGCAAAAGCCTGGAAGATACCGTCACCTGGCGCTAATTCATTGCCACTAAATGTTTTTGAAACCCAAAGAAAGAGGATTATGATGAGTAACATCTCCGTAGAAGTAAAGAAGTTGATGATTGACGCCGAAATGAAATTGAAAGCGCAGGATGTCGATGGCGCAATGGCCAGTTATCGTGCGGTGCTTGCCTTGGATGCGGATAATGTCGCAGCGCTGGATCACGTGGTAGCCTTGCTCTTCACCGCAGGAAAATGGGAAGAGACGATCCCGCTGATGGAGCAGGTAGTCCGCCTGTCGCCAGATGACGCCGAGGCGATCTACGTACTGGCCGACCTGTATTTCCACATCGACCGTGTCGCCGAAGCGCGTACACTGTTAGATAAGGTATTGGAACTGGAACCGGATATGCTGGAGGCACACCTGCGCATGGCCGATATTTTCTTCAGCGAAGATGATTTGGAAGAAAGCGCAACCGAAATCCAGATTGCGCTGGCCATTGACCCCAACTCCATCGAGGCGCTCATCGCCCATGCTGAACTTTTGCTCTATACCGGTAAAATGCCGGAAGTGATAATGGTGGGAGAAGAGATTCTCAATCTGGATCCCGACAACTCCCGCGCTAATTGCCTGCTGGGTATGGCCTATCTTTCGATGAACAAGCCCGATGTAGCCATGGAATACGCCACCACCGCCGTTGCTATCGACCCGGATGAGCTGGATGCGATGATCACCATCATTCAGGTGCAACTATCGTTGAGCAAATTTGAGGAAGCTATGGCCACTTGTGAGGTGGTACTGGTACGCGACCCCGAAAACGCCATGGCGCATATGTCCCTCGGTATGGCACAAGCCACCCTGGGTGAATGGGATAAAGCGCACGCCACCGAGAAAACCCTGCGCACCCTGGCCCCCGAACTAGCTGATGACCTGAAAGAACTGTTGAATTACGGCGCTGGGATGCGCGAGCATATGAATTGAACGGGTAATCGTAGCATGGGCGGTATGCCGTAGCATGGGCGTCTCGCCCATGAGAGCGGGCAATAGGGCATGTATCTCATGGGGCAATCGTGGCATGGGCGTCTCGCCCATGGGAACGGGCGATAGGGCACAAATCTATTGGATAATCGTGGCATGGGCGTCCCGCCCATGAGAGCGGGCAATAGGGCATAGATGTCAGGGGATAAAAACGATGTTTATGAATAAACGACAAGGAGCCAATTTACCGCATTGGTCTTTAGATGGCTCGATTTATGCTGTCTGTTTTCGTCTGTTTGACTCGCTACCAACTCACGTGTTGGGAACATGGAAATTTGAACGCGACGATATTGAAAAAATGGCAAAACAGCAGAATAGAGAATTAACAGACTAATGAGAGAAACAGACTAGATTTCCTTTATTCGGAAAAGATTGAGAAATACCTGGACATTGGAAGCGGAAGTTGCTACCTCTATCAACAACCAGTCGCTGATTTGGTTAAAGCAGCATTGTACTTTTTTGACAATGAAAGGTACTATCTTCACAGTTGGTGCATTATGCCAAATCATGTTCATGCGATAATTGAACCTATAACCACATTCAAATTATCTGACATAATGCATTCGTTGAAGTCGAATACTTCTAAAGAAGCAAATAAATATTTACACCGCAGTGGATCATTCTGGCAATCTGAAACTTACGATCTAATCATTCGGGATGAAGCGGAATATAATCGTTCGGTGGAGTATATCATTAAGAATCCTGAATGTGCAGGACTTAAAAATTGGTCATATGTAAGCCATGGTATTGGCGTGTAATAAGAGTATGAACCTATTGTGAGATATATTCGCTATTTGCCCGCTCTCATGGGCGGGACGCCCATGCCACGATTCCTCATGAGGTTCATGCTCTTATTGCCCGTTCTCATGGGCGTCCCGCCCATGAGAACGGTTACTTTATCTGATCTCCGAAAACCCGGTATATGGCTGTAGGGCGGCGGGTATTTTTACGCTGCCGTCGGCTTGCTGGTAGTTCTCTACCACTGCGGCCCAGGTGCGGCCCACGGCAAGGCCACTGCCGTTGAGGGTGTGGAGTAGCTCCGGCTTGCCCATGGCCTCGCGGCGGAAGCGGATGGCGCCGCGGCGCGCCTGGAAGTCGCCACAGTTGCTGCAACTGCTGATCTCCACATATTTGCCCATGCCCGGCATCCACACCTCCAGGTCGTAGGTCTTCAGCGCGCTGAAGCCCATGTCGCCGGTGCAGAGCGAGACCACCCGGTAGGGCAGGCCTAATATCTGCAGAACGTCCTCGGCATCGCCCACCAGCTTCTCTAATTCCTCCATCGAGGTCTCCGGGGTGGTGAATTTGTACATCTCCACTTTGTCGAACTGGTGCTGACGGATCAGCCCGCGGCTCTCACGCCCTGCGGTGCCCGCCTCGGCGCGGAAGCAGGGGGAGTAGGCGGTGTAGCAGCGGGGCAATGTTCCCGGTTCTAGAATCTCGTCGCGGTGTAAATTGGTCAGCTGGCATTCCGAGGTGGGCGTCAGATACAACCCCTCGCGCAGACGGAAGAGGTCTTCCTCGAACTTGGGCAGTTGCCCGCTGGCCAGCAATGAATCGGCATGCACGGGGTACGGAGGCCAAACTTCGGTATAGCCGTGTACGTCGGTATGTAGATTGAGGAAGTAGTTGATGATGGCGCGTTCCAGCCGCGCCCCGCTGGCCATAAAGAGCGAGAAGCGCGCCTGGGTGATCTTCGCCGCGCGTTCGAAGTCGAGGATGCCCAGCCGGGCGCCGATATCCCAGTGCCCCTGCGGTTCAAAGTCGAAGGCAGTAGGCTCGCCCCACACACGCACCACCACATTCTCTTCTTCCCCCGCGCCATCCGGCACGCTGGCGTCAGGGATATTGGGGATGCCCATGAGCAGTTCGTTGAACTCGGTATCAGCGGCGGTGGCCACTTCGTCCAGCTCTTTGATGCGGTCGCCCAGCTCGCGCATCTCGGCTATCAACGCGGTGGCATCCAGCTTCTGTTTCTTCAGCGCGGCCACCTGCTGGCTATCGGCATTGCGCCGCGCTTTCAGCGTCTCCACTTCCGAGAGCGCCGCACGGCGGCTTTCTTCTAAAGCGGAGAGGATGGAAACGTCGAAATCCTTATTTCGGCGCCGCATGGCATCAGCCACCAGTTGCGGGTTAGTACGGATAATTTTAGGGTCTATCATGGCGCGTATGCTCCTTGCGGAAGAATTTGTTACACTGCCGTCTGTGCCGCTATGGCCAGCGAGAGTACAATGAAATTAGTGAGCGCGAAAGTGACGAGAAAACTGGCGATCAGCGCTTGATAAGGATTCTCTTCCGTATCAATCCAGACAGCGATAATGATACTCAGTACTCCGCACATGGTGGCATAGATTACGGTTATCAGTATCATGTCGAAGCTTTGCCAGTTTATATATAATTGCCGAGGCGCGGAGAGAAGGAATCCCAGCACACCAGCGATAAATGCGAGCGGCAAGTAGGGCAACGGTGGATGCAAAATCTCCAGGATAATATAGCTGATAACAGTGACGCCGATGCCGCTCAGCATGATATATTGCATTTTTAGCGGGTGCGGAACGAAGAGAAGCACCAGAAAAACCGCCATGCCGCATAATATCGCTGTCACATCATACGGGCGGGGCGTCTCGGGTTCTTCCTCCGCTGCTTCTATATTATATTCCACGGACGCGAGTACAGGTGTTTCCGCTGCCTCTGGCTGTGTGGGTAGTTCTTCTGCTGTCATTTTCTGCCTTTACTTCCCGGGCTGCCGGGAGACTAAATTTCTAGGCGCGATTTTCCGCCACATCGCACACTCGTTGCCCCATGGTTTTCAATAGTTCGCCCATGGCATATACCAATAAGGGAACCGGTATGCCACCGCCGATACCTTCCGGGAACTCATATTCAACATTCAGTGTAAGTGTGGCGGTGTCACCTGCTGGTGATATTCGCCAACTACCGGTAAATACCTTAACATCACCCTCTAGCGCCCGAAAAGAAAGGGTATCGGGTGCTGCCAACGTCGCTTCCTCACGCCAGTGCAAGGCGGGCATCCCGGGGATATTCAGGGTACGCCAGTAGTCCCAGCTATCCGCCCCGCGGTTTGTCAGCCCCGCTACCACCAGATAGGGGAATAGGCCGGCCATACGGGGGATATCACTGAGTAGCGCCCAGATATTATCCGGTGACATCCCCACGGTAAAAGTCTGCGTAAAAACGGGCAAATGCGGTATCTCCCTACACTACTGTTTATGACACCTATTGTATAACAAATGGGGGGTGTACTCAAGGAGGTTGTGCGTTCCCAGGGAAGGGGATGTGGGATAAGTGAAAACGACGATTTTCTGCAACAGTTCAGAGTTCCTACTCTCTGATCGACCGAACCCTGGAACTATCCTAAAAAACAAGTTGTTGGTCTTAAAATCGAACGGGGTACTAATGGCAATAACCAAATAGTGAGCTACTAACATAGCCACGGGCGAAACCCGGGGAAGAGGTTAATATCCGTAGGTGAAGTGTTCGATAAGCCTACCCCGGGCTTCACCCGAGGCTATGTTAGTTTCCGTTTGAGAGCACTGCGCCCTAGTAGCTTATATATTGAATCGGGTTGTGGGCGATACTTTCTTTAGTGTTTACATAATGACAACTCTGAACTGTTACATTTTTCCCACCATGCAAAAGATTGTGGTATAATTCACAGCTAAGTATGATTAAGATAAAAACGATTGCCGCTTCATTCTCTGTAGCAGGGGTGGGGTTACATAGTGGGGCGGATGTTTCCGTTACAGCGTATCCGGCATCGGCGGGGACAGGGTTAGTCTTCCTGGCGAATGGGGAAACTATACCTGCACTGGTGGAGAATGTGGTAGATACCCGACGTTGTACTACGCTTGGACGCGGTACAATCCGCATAAGTACAGTGGAGCATTGGCTGGCGGCATGTATGATCGCCGGGGTGACCGATGTGATTATGGCTGTGGAGGGGCCGGAGATGCCGGCACTGGACGGATCAGGGAAATCGTGGTTTAATGATATATTGAGTGTTGGAACTGTGGTGTTGGATGGAGAGGTATCTCCATTCGTCATAGAAAAACCGCAGTGGTTGGCGGTAGGGAGTAGCGAATTCTACTTGTTTCCCTCCACCACATGTGCAGTTTACGCGGCGGTGGATATACCGGGCACGATGGTACAGCAGATGATGGCGGGCGGATCGATTGCCGATCCTGCCATTTGTGAACAGTTATTACGGGCACGTACCTACGGATTGGAAAGTGAAGTGCGTGCGTTGCTGGATTTAGGATTAGCCCGCGGCGGCTCGCTGGATAACGCGCTGGTGATAACCGAGACTGGTTACCTGAATGAGCAGGTGTGGCCTATGGAGCCAGCCTGGCACAAGGCGTTAGATCTGCTGGGCGATCTGGCGTTACTGGGCAGGCCGATAGTCGGCAATGTGCTGGCAGTACGCGGTGGGCACCGGAGCCATTTGGAATTGGTGAAATTATTAAAAAATGATGCTGTGATATCTGTCGGAAATACATCAGCAGTTAAATGAAGATTGAGAGAAGCTTTGGAAGTCGCAGATATAATGAGGAAGATCCAGCATCGATATCCTTTTTTGCTGGTTGATCGTATTATTGAATTGGAGCCGGGGAAGCGAGCCGTAGGTCTGAAGAACATAACTATTAATGAATGGTTCTTCGGCGGGCATTTCCCCAAGAATCCAATCATGCCCGGGGTGCTGATTACAGAACATGCAGCACAGGTGAGTGGGATACTATTAATGACCACGGCCGGGTATGAGGGAAAGCTGGCTGTAATAACCGAGATCGAAGGAATGAAATTTCGCCGGAAGGTGATCCCGGGAGATCAGCTAAAGACGGAGGTGACTATTCTGAGGGTCAGTAGCAGATGTGGCAAAGTGGCGATCATCAGTCGTGTGGGCGACGAAGTGGTGGCCGAAGGCAAATATACCTTCATGCTCGCGACTGATCCAGTTCTAAAGCAACCCATAGGAAAGGAAATATGCCCGTGAAAATTCACCCTAGCGCGATCGTAGATCCGAGGGCAGAACTGGGAGCCGGGGTTGAAGTAGGTCCGTTCACTATCATAGACAGGGACGTGGTCATTGGCGCACGCACTATTGTTGGACCACATGTAAGGATTACCGGCCGCACTTCACTCGGTGAAGACTGCGTCGTTCACACCGGCGCTGTACTTGGGGAACCGCCCCAGGATCACAAGTACCACGACGAAGTGTCCTATCTAAGAATTGGACACCGCAACGTCATTCGCGAGTTCGTCACGATGCACCTGGCCGTAGGCGAGGGCAACATGACGGTGGTTGGCGATGATTGCATGTTTATGGCTTATACCCACATTGGCCATAACTGCCATCTCGGTAGCCACATTTGCGCCGCCAACTATGTCGGTTTGGCGGGAGGCTGTAGAGTTGATGATCGCGTAGTTTTAGGCGGTCATGCCGGTTTTCACCAGTTCTGCCACATCGGGCGGATGGCGATGGTCGGCGGTTTCACCCGGGTGGCTCATGACGTGCCCCCATTTGTCATTGTCGAAGGCCCCGCAGGCAAACCAGTTGGCTTAAACACCATCGGTCTGCGGCGCAACGATGTCCTTTCGGACGTCAGAGGCTACCTGCAGCAGGCATTCCGAATGCTCTGCTACAGCAATCGCAATTTGAGCGAGGCGTTAGCGGCAGCGCGTACAACTATTCCGCATGCGCCTGAAGTGAATGAGTTCATTTCGTTCCTGGAGCAATCCGGGCGAACTGGACGCCATCTCGATCCCAAGTACGCAAAACCGGTACTGTCCTAGACAAAAGCATAACCGGAGTTGTACGAGAGCAGGGAAACGTGGATACCTCGCACTCAAGCATCACCTGAAACTGCTCCGCGCCGCTGGCAATCACCAGCGGCGCGGTTTTTATTGGTCACAGTCCAGAGTTTCAATAATTCATACCTGGGGCGCTGCCCCAGGCTATCGAATGTTTGCCCTTCAGGCAAAGTCCATCCCGATAAATATTAATTATTAGCCTCAAAGCAGGCATGTTATGCCAAATAAATCATTCCATTGTGATTGCCTGAAGGACAATAATTCGATAGCCTAGGGCAACGCCCTAGGGATTGAGTCCTGGTAATAAAACATCAAATCCTCTTGAATTCATCCCTGGGACGCAGCCCCGGGGATGAATTAAAGGCGGTTTTACAATCACCACTTCTGCGAGAATTTGTTGAGGTTGAAATTTGCTGCATGTAACATAATTGCAACAAAGTGTGGGTACATTTGTTGGTATATTCATAGTGCTGCAGACAATAGTGTCATCAGCAAATAATGTAGACACCTGCCACAGAAGTCAGGTGAAGGAGTTTTGGAATGAGTAGGAACAAATTATTGTTATCGCTTTCTTTAGTAGTGGCATTAGTGCTTGCAATTGGGCAAGCATTTGCCCAGTCACCGCCCAATGGCGGCATGCTCCCCGACGGTCGCACACGCACGCACATGACCAATGCCCAGCACAAAGCGGCTGCGGATCGCGCAGCGGCGAAACGCATGCTAACGCGGGCACCAATAGGTGCGCCAGTACTTGACCCGTTGGGGGTACCAGACTACTGGAACATCCCCAACTGGACTAACAGCCCCCTGTTGCGCAAATTCGTCGATACCCTGCCGGGTTTAGGTGTGGCGAATAAGAACAACCTGGGCAACTACATCCCGGTAGCAATAGCCGACACAACTACCTATCCGGGTTCGGACTACATCCAAATGGGTTTGCAGGACTACACCCAGCAATTCCACTCCGATCTGCCCACTACCACGCAACTGCGTGGTTACATCGACTTAGCTGCCGGAGCGGATGGCAAACCGCATTATCTGGGGCCGCTGATTATCGCACACAAAGACAGACCAACACGCATCAAGTTCACTAACCAACTTCCTGTTGGCGATGCGGGCAACCTCTTCCTGCCGGTAGATACCACCATCATGGGCGCGGGCACCGGCCCACTGGCTATGAGCGCCGGTAACATGGCGATGTACAACCAGAACCGTGCTGTCATACACATGCATGGCGGCGACAACCCGTGGATCAGCGATGGTACCCCGCACCAGTGGATCACCCCCGCGGGTGACCCCACCCCGTATAAAAAAGGTGAAAGCACGACGAATGTCCCTGATATGCCCAACCCGGGCGATGGCTCGTCTACCTACTACTTCCCGAATGGTCTTAGCTCCCGTTTACTCTGGTTCCATGACCACTCCTACGGCATGACCCGTTTGAACGTATATGCCGGTGAAGTGGCGGGCTATCTGCTGACAGATGACATCGAAGAGAACCTGATCAGCACTCAGAATGTGCTCCCGGATCTCGGCGGTGTATACCATAATGGCATTCCGTTGATATTCCAGGACAAGACCTTCGTGCCAGATCCTATCAAGCTAGCCGCCACTGACCCCACCTGGGATACGCCACATTGGGGCGGCATGGGCAACCTGTGGTTCCCGCATGTCTATATGGTCAACCAGAATCCCTATGATGACTCTGGGGCTAATGCTTTCGGACGTTGGGATTATGGCCCGTGGTTCTGGCCACCTGTCACCACCATTGCCAACCAGCCGATAACATTACCTTCTGGTATTCAAATCCCGGGGACCCCCAATCCGTCTATGACGATGGAGTCCTTCCATGACACTCCGCTCATCAATGGTGCAGCTTATCCTAAAATGGCAGTAGATCGAAAAGCCTATCGCTTCAGAATACTCAATTGTGCGAATGAGCGTTTCTTCAATCTACAGTTGTACTATGTTGATCCAGCACATCCGACGGAAGTGAAGATGGTACCGGCAGTGCCGCATCCCGACGACCCCACCTGGCCAGCAACCTGGCCCACCGATGGCCGCGATGGTGGCGTACCTGATCCGACAACCGCCGGACCGGACATCATCCAGGTCGGGACTGAAGGTGGATTCCTGCCTAACCCGGTAGTTATCCCCAGCACCCCGGTGAACTTCAACTATAACCGCCGCGATATCGTGGTGTTGAGTATCTCCACACGCGGCCTCTTCCTGGGACCAGCAGAACGTGCAGATATAGTTGTTGACTTCTCGCAGGTTCCTGCCGGATCCAAGATCATCCTCTACAACGATGCCGGTGCTCCGGTTCCTGCATTCGACACCCGTTACGACTACTACACCGGTAATGAGGACCAAACACCTGAAGGTGGCGCACCCCCTACTCTGGAAGGTTTCGGCCCCAATACCCGCACCATGATGCTCTTCGAGGTGTCAAATGCGCCAGCGGCACCAGCCTTTGATCTGGCTGCGCTGAATACTGCACTGCCGGTCGCTTATGCAGCTTCGCAACCGCCACATATCATCCCGCAAATTGCCGACGGTGCCGCGGAAAACACCTATGCCAACATCGCAGCTACTTCGCTCACCTTCACGCAGCTAGCATCATCTACATCCATCACTGTCCCGCTGCTACCGAAGGCACTCCATGAGCTGTTCGAGCTTGAATATGGGCGCATGAATTCGATGATGGCTATGGAATTGCCATTCACCGATTTCACTACCCAGACGACGATACCACTGACCTTTATCGATCCCGCCACCGAAGTCTTTAAAGATGGCGAGACGCAGTTCTGGAAGATTACCCATAACGGCGTCGATACGCACGCCATCCACTTCCATCTGTTCAATGTACAGCTAATCAACCGCGCCGGCTGGGATGGAGCAAAACGGCCACCAGAACCCAACGAACGTGGGTGGAAAGACACACTGCTGATGAACCCGCTGGAAGATACCATCGTCGCGATGAAGGCGATAAAACCGGTCACTCCTTTCGAGATTCCAGACAGCAAACGGCTAATGGATGTGACGATGCCGGTTGGCTCGACATTGAACTTTACGCCGGTTGATCCGTTTACCAATCAGCCGATAACGGTCACTAACAAAGTGGTGAACTTCGGGCATGAGTATGTGTGGCATTGCCACCTGCTCGGCCATGAAGAGATGGATATGATGCGGCCGATGTCACTGCTGGTGGCACCGGGAGCGCCGATCATGGTCGGAGCGGTGGGAATAAGCCCTACCTCGGCTAGAGTAAGTTTCCTCGCCCCGATAAATATCGGTGGCAGCCCGGTATTGGGTTACTCGGTAACATCAATCCCGGCAACGACAACTATTACAGGTACCGGCAGCCCGATTATCATGACGGGTCTGACACCTGGAGCCACCTACAGATTCAAGGTCAGTGCTACCAATGACGTTGGTACTGGGACACTCTCGGGGCAATCCAATGCAGTTACTCTTCCAATAACACCCTTTGCGCCCTCCGGATTAACTGCAACACCGGTGGCAGAATCGAATAACGCACCAAAAATGAAGCTGACCTGGGTGAATAACTCAACCAACCAGACGAGCTACACCATACAAGCTTCGACGAACAGCGTGTTCAATGTCACCCCCGGATTCCGCTCATTCACCGTGACCTCTACCAATGCAACATCCTTCACGGCAACCGGGTTGCTCCCGAATTTGATGTACTGGTTTAGAGTGACTGCTAACAATGTGAATGGAAGCTCTCCATTCTCCAACGTAGCTGTAGCGAAGATGACGGGGCAACTGCCGGGCACGCCGACGTTACTGAAGGCTGGCACCATTACTGCCACCTCCATAGCGATGAGCTGGAAGAATAACTCCGGCATCGCGACGGGGATATATGTCGAACGACAAATCGGCGCGGGTGCCTGGGCGAGATTACCCGGCTCATTAGCGCCCACGGCTACTATTTTCACCGATACCCTACTGACAACAGGGACGCTGTACAACTATCGCGTCCAGGCATTTAATGCTTATGGCGTTTCGGGATACTCGAATATTATCACTGTAACTACCTTGAACTCGATACCATCGACGCCGACTGCATTAGTGGCTACCCCGGATGTTGCCACTAGCATTGCCCCGACGATGACACTAAGCTGGAGAAATCTCTCGACCACTCAAACCAGCTTTACGATAGAGGCCTACACGAACGCGTTACTCATCGTCAATGGTGGGTTCAAGTCATTCACAGTAACACCGGGGACAGCAACAACCTTCAAAGCTACCGGACTGCTCCCCAATGTGATGTATTGGTTCCGCATCGCCGGATCAAACGCTACAGGGAATTCCCCGTTCTCTGCTACTGTAGCCGCCAGAGCAGCAGCAATACTGGCGCCTACATCGTTGGTAGTAGGACCTATAACATCCACCTCTATAGCGATGAGTTGGAATAACAATACCACCATGGCTACGGGTATATACGTCGAGAGAAAGGTCGGGACGGGAGCATTTACCCGGATCGTTCCATCGCTACTCGCGTCAGCGACTACTTTTACCAGTACAGGTTTGACACCATTGACAACATACCAGTATCGCATTCAGGCATTTAATGCTTATGGTGTATCTGGATACTCTAACATAATTACCGCTACCACGCCGTAAACTGTTAGTGTAACTATCTCTGGACTTCGGGGAGGGAGAAATCCCTCCCCGATTTAATTTGTACGATATTGTCGGGTATTTGCTACATAATCAGCAGGTTATCCGGCGATGAGCACGAATACTAAATAAATCTCGAATTGAGAAAGGATGTTGCCATGGTTGAACCGATCCAAGTTACGGGCAAGGAAGTTGCCCGCTTAAAGCTTTATACCCTCTCTACCTGTGGCTGGTGCAAAAAAACGAAGTCCTTTTTGGGGGATTTGGGAATCGCCTATGAGTACATTGATGTCGACCTACTGCCGGAGCCAGAGAAGGAGGTCGTTATGGAAGACCTGGTAAAATGGAATCCGCGCTGCTCCTTTCCCACATTGGTGGTGAATGAGCAAGAATGTATCATTGGCTTCAGCGAAGAGAAGATACGTGAAGTGGTGGAGAAATGAGTACCATTGATGTCGCAGAGATCACTACCATATATGCTCGCCTGCTGCGTGAAGCCGCCGAGGGGGGCTACCGGCTGAACCCGGATGAGGAATTTGTCCGTGAACTGGTAGCGGGATTACTCGCTAACGAGAAACGCTATGGCTATCAGGCCTGTCCGTGTCGGCTGGCCAGCGGTGATCGTGCTAAAGACCTTGATCTGATTTGCCCGTGTGATTATCGTGATCCGGATCTGGAGGAGTATGGCACCTGTTATTGTGCCCTCTACATCTCGGATGAAGTGATCCGGGGTGAAAAAGCGCTAGGCTCCATCCCCGAACGCCGCCCGGTCGGCGGCCCTAAAGTAGAAGTGCATGAATACGAACCGGTGAAAATAGCCGAATTACCCTTCCCGGTGTGGCGCTGCAAAGTCTGCGGCTACCTTTGTGCCCGCCCGCAGCCACCGTTGATTTGTCCTGTTTGTAAGGTTACCCGTGATCGTTTCGAGCGTTTCATGTAGCCTCGGCGAGGATCTCGTCCAATGCCGACTTAACACGTTCCCAGGTGCTCTCCAACGATTCGGGGAGCACCCGCGTGTTGCCCAGCACCGGCATAAAGTTAGTGTCACCCGTCCAACGCGGCACCACATGCAGATGTAGATGCTCGGCTATCCCCGCCCCTGCTGACTGCCCCAGGTTCATTCCCATATTGAATCCCTGCGGATGCATGACGCGATTTAGCGTTGCCAGTGCCAGCTGCGCCAGTGTCATCATCTCCTGTAGCGTTGCAGCATTCAACTCCGTGAAATCTGCGGTGTGCTGGTACGGTATGATCATCAGATGCCCACTATTATAGGGGAAGGCATTGAGGATGATGTAGGCGAGTTTTCCGTGATACAAGATCCCGTTCTCGCGGTCTTTCTCCTGCACCGGCTTCGTGCAGAAAATACAACCGTCTCGCGGACTAGCTGTCTGCGAGATATATTCCATCCGCCACGGTGCATGCAGTCGTGCCGGGCTATGCTCAGGTTCATTACACATGAATATTTGATTTCGGCGGTTGCACACTAAATACCTTCATGGTATAGTTATTAAGAGTTCGATGGAACTTTTTGCTGATCAAATACGTATTAGCATTAAAGGGGGAATACCATGAGGTTTTCACATTTAATTGTAGTTGTTTGTGCACTGTTTGCTTTAAGCACAGTGTGTCTGTCGCAAGGTGGCTACGGTGGTGGCCCAGGTGGCCCTCCAGCGCAGCCTGTAGGGGTCAAGCCAGTACAGCAATTCACCG
>JBBRXO010000055.1:0-17830 GCA_038248345.1 Armatimonadota bacterium
ATGATCGCCGCCAGCAGATATTGCCCCCAGCGATGCACTTGCAGACGCTGCTCCCAGAACCCCTGGGTGCGGACATGCAGATATTCGATCACCAACATCATCACCAGGACGAAGCCGGTCACCTGTACCGCAAGTTTGACGATATCTACCATAGCTGACACGAACGTTTTAACCTCACATTACCCACGGTTCATCGTGGCCCCACACTTCGGGCATATCACCTGCACACAGGGCACGCCACGCTCGTGCAGTTGCGTGTGTCCGCACTTCGGGCAGACACAGTCACCTTCAGGTCCAGCCGCAGGTGATCCACCCATGCGACCGCCCCGACGTCCACCTCCCGGCATAGGGCCGGTTCCATCTCCTCTTGGCATATTGGCCTCCTTTCATAATTTACATAATACGCGTGGCGTCAACGCCCACTGGCGATTTACGTAACGCTTCGACGGTACAATGTTTCAGTACCCGGTCTTTGACCACCAATGTGGTGGCCGGACTGTTAGAATTTCGGGCAAATAATATATCGTGTCCCACGCACAGGCCGACGAGGATATTCACGTCAGTCTGCTGAGTGTTGAGAATCTCTGCTTGTGCCAGGGGATTGCACGCTGCATGGAGTTTTTCGGCTTGCGTCACCCCAAAGTCAGCCAGTGTCAGACCCCCCACCGTACAGCAAACTGGCACCACGCGAAAGCCTGCTTCATGCAACCGCGCACAGAGCACATTTGTCTCACGCGCCAAGGAGACGCAAAATGCCACCCCGAGCGTGGTATAGCCCATCTGATGGCAAAAGACGATCAGTTCCTCGACGCGCGTCCGCATCGTGCCATCCTCATGCCGCGACGTCGCAGTCGCAACAGTCAGCACCTGCCGGGTCCAGGGCTCCGCTAGGGTTTGGAGCAGAGCCGCATGTACCTGCTGTTCGGCCAGGGCACTCGGGCAGTTCGGTGGATAATCACCGCCACGTACACAGGCTTTAGCACGACATTCCGAACAAAAATAAACTACTGACATGCTGCACATCTCCTCATGGTTTGTTCCTGCGCCCCCAGGTATTGGAAAACAGGTGTATCTACCGAACACCCCACCAGTGCCGCGACTATCGGACACTTGGCGACAAACAGGTAAAAAATCGGACGGCCCGCATCGACTAGCGTCTCGAAATTTCCCTGACCTTTGGATATAATGACATCCGCCGTGGCGAAGTGCTGCTGAAAGGCCGGCGAACACTGATCAACGACAGTGCCTGGGATATCCGCCCCGTTGTCCATCACCTGCACCAATGCCTCCAGCCCGACCGCCGCCGCATCTATACGGGTGGCATCGTTAATCACCGGCGCCCCTCGTACGACGAGGGTTACCTTTTCCTGGGGCAGGCATTCGATGAGTAGGCGATCAAAGACGATCTCTCCGGCGTTATCCGCCAGGTAAAGAATCGTGCTGGCTGCTGATACCGTCTGGCGAAAGGTTGTCAGCGCCTCTTCGTCCAACTGCATTGCCAGCGCACGGGTCAACGTCACCTCGATGTCGTGACGATCCACTTGCTGCTTCGCACCGTAATCGATGATATTGCCGGCAATCGCAACACGAATCGCCACGGCCAAGGGATCAAGTGCCGCATGAATTTGCGCCTGCAGACTGGGAAACCACTCTAGCGCCAGCGCGTTGCTCTCCGCTTTGATCGTCCGGTACGGATCGTCATCACCCACTCGTGCGCGAATCAGTTGGTGGATGCGCTGTCCCATAATCGGCGCAGGTTGCCGCATGTCCAAGGTGCTCAGAAGATGAAGCACTTCCTGTATGAGTTCGCCTTGCGTTGTAGGCGGCAACCCAATCCGTTGTATTGTATACATGGCCTGGCGTAGCAGGCATGGCAAGCATTCATCAGCGGTAGTCACAAACACACCTCACCACGCGCATCAACCGGACAGCCGGCCTGCTCGCCGGGGTGTTGGGTAAAGACCGCCGTCACGTGAAGCACTACCACACCTTTAGGCTGTTGGCCAGGCTTTTTTGCAGCCATGTACGCCGTGCCTGCCGCATAATACGGGCCGTCAGTGACGTACTCCGCAGGGCCTTTCAGCTGATATGCTACTCCCGTAGCGGAATCCCATGCAGCCAGAGATGCGGTACTCGTGGCCAAAATGTTCGCTTTCGTGGCGCGCATAAAGTTATCCAGCACCAGCAACGTGGTTACATCATGCCATACTTTCCAGAACATCGGCGCTACGTTTGGCGTACCGTCAGTAGCGGTAGTTGCCAGTGCCACAATGGCCTGTTGGTCAACAAAATCTCGGATACTGGAGGCGATCGCGTCTGTATCAATGGGCATCAAAATATCCTCTCCTCATGTAATTGAGTAAGTAACGTACAGGCACCGATCCTTGCAACGTTCCACTGCAAGGATCGGCCAAAAAATGATTAATTACTCATTACCTTCCAGTTCATTCAAGCGCTGCTTGATATCAGCGAGCGCCTTTTCCATAGTAGCGGCCTGCTCGGTCAATACGGTCTTTTCATCGGCTTTCGTCGCTGTACTAAACAGCGTGTGGTCGAGTAAGCCACCGGCTGCGACGGCACCCATCCACCCCAGGCCACGACACATGCCGCGACCGAACCCTCTGCCGCGTCCGCGGCCTTGGGGCATAATACCACTCTCCGGAATTTCCGTGCCAGCATAGTTGCCAGCACCACGTCCGGTCATCGGACCTTGCCCTAACGGGCCCGTTCCATCTTTACCTGGCATAATAATACTCCTTTCTCATCGCGCACGATGAGTAACTTGCGGATATGAACAGAGCTACCAGTGCCCGTCCACATCCGCCTGCGCTGCCGGGGTCAACCGGTCAACGAGAAATTTCTGCAATTCATCCTGCACCGCACTAATGGTGCGAAATACAACTAGATGCAACCTACACCTATATTATGAACGTGTTACATTCACCTGTCAAGTAGGATCGAGGGGAGAATTATGGCAGTAATCACCATGTTCAACACCTTACGGCATCGTAACTACCCATAGAAAGAAGCGCTTATAACCATTGTGAAGACTATCACGGGACTATATCTAAGATAGAGCAGAACCGGGGTGGAACTCGCGTCATTTTCTTCGTGTCGGCTATTTTTCTGCGCGACTACATTATCGTACCACCGCACGCCACAGCATCGCCCACATAGCAAACCACCGCCTGCCCCGGCGTCACCGCCCGTTGTGGCTCCTGGAAGGTCACCTGCAGTTTGCCGTCCTCCCCCACCCGCGCCGTGGCCGGCTTCGCCGCCATCTTGTAGCGAAGCATCGCCGTCACCGGTTGGGGGGTATGTAGCTCCGCTGCGGTGAGTGCGCCGTATACCACATCAACCGCCTTCACTTCACTCCGCAACAGCGCTTCATTCGGTCCCACGATCACCCGGTTCTGTATCGCATCCAGTGCCACCACGTACATCGGGTCATTGCAACTGAAGCCCAACCCGCGCCGCTGCCCGATGGTGTAGAAGGCGATTCCGTCATGCTGGGCGCGCACCACGCCGTCGGTATCCACCACTTCACCCGGCAACACCGCTCCCGGAGCCTCCTCGCGCAGGAAACGTCGGTAATCGTTATCCTCCACAAAACAGATCTCCTGGCTATCCGGTTTACTGGCGACGCGCAACCCCAGTTCCTCGGCAATCACCCGGGTGCGCACTTTCTCCAGCCCACCCAGCGGCAGCAGCGTATGCTTCATCTGCTCCTGCGTCAACGCGTAGAGCGCATAAGACTGGTCCTTGCGCGCATCCAGCCCGCGCCGTACACTCCAGCGGTCTCTTTCCTCATCATGAACCACTTGCGCATAATGCCCGGTGGCCACATATGTTGCCCCCAGCTCCCGCGCTCGCTCCAGCAGCAGATCAAACTTCAGCCACCGATTACATCGCAAGCAGGGGTTCGGCGTGCGCCCGGCACGGTATTCGCGGATGAAATCCTCAATGACCAACTCGCGAAACTGCTGTTGGAAGTTCACCACGTAGTGCGGGATGCCCAGCGAGCTAGCCACTCTCCGTGCATCGCCCACCGCGGAAAGCGAACAGCAGGCGCGCTCATTATCATCGCCGCTGGAGGGCCATATCTGCATGGTGACTCCGATGACATCATACCCCTGCTGCAGCAACAACGCCGCCGCCACCGAGGAATCCACCCCGCCGGACATGCCACACACCACTCGTTTTTTTTCAACCATCAGCGCCCACACCTGCTAAAATGGGCGCGGCCCGAAGACCGCGCCCAGCGATTTCTATTCTACTTCTGAGGTAAATGCATAACTCCTAGGGCATCGCCCCAGGTCTGAATTTATATCCGCTATTTACTCTTCTACGCGAATTACGTTGGCAATCTCCACCACAGTCTCTTCCGTGCGTAGCGCCGTCAGTGCCGCCTGCACTTTCGCTTCCTTCACCAGGTGGGTAATCCACACGATCTCTGCCACCCCGTTATCCTCGGTGATGTTCTCATGTTTCGGTTGGAAGATCGACGTCAGACTCACGCCATGCTCGCCCAGGATCGTCGCCAGGCGTCCAATGACGCCCGGACGGTCAATCACCCGCGTGCGGATATAATAGCGCGTCTCTACCTCGCTCATTGGCTGTATCGGCAGAGTCTGGTGACAACGGCAGGGCACCCGCCCGCTGGCATCGTGGTTAATATTGCGCGCACAGTCAATGACATCCCCCACCACCGCACTGCCGGTAGGGCCACTGCCCGCTCCGCGCCCGTAGAACATCAGATCGCCCACCGGGTCGCTCTGCACGAAGACAGCATTGAACACGCCGTTCACCGAGGCCAGCGGGTGCTGCTTGGGCAGGAAAGCCGGGTGTACGCGCAGATCAAGCGCGCCATCGGCGCGGGCGCCGATAGCTAGCAACTTGATCTCATAGCCCAGTTGATCAGCATAGCGGATATCCTCGGCAGATATCTTCGTGATACCCTCATGGTAAATGCTGTTCACATCAATATGACTGCCGTAGGCGATGCTGGAGAGGATGGCGATCTTATACATCGCATCAAATCCCTCTACATCCGCCGTCGGGTCGGCTTCGGCATATCCCTTGGCCTGTGCATCCGCCAGCACGTCATCAAAGTTCAGCCCTTCCTGCGTCATGGCGGTAAGGATGAAATTGGTTGTGCCATTGACGATGCCCACGATACGCTGAACGCTGTCCCCCGCCAGGCTCTCTTTCAACGGACGGATGATAGGGATACCGCCACCCACAGCACCTTCAAACATCAGGTCCACGCCATTCTCGGCGGCCAGGTTGAGCAATTCCGCCCCGTACTTAGCGATGAGTTCTTTGTTGGGGGTGACGACTGACTTTCCGTGCTGCAGCGCTTCGGTAACCACTTTACGTGCGAAACCTACGCCGCCTACTGCCTCGATGATGATGTCGATATCCGGGTCAGTCAGCACATCAGTAGCGTCAGTGGACTGCTGTTCCGCGGTGATGGAATACTCACGCGTGCGCTCCCAGTCCAAGTCGACGACTTTTTTCACCACCAGCTTGGAGCCAACGCGTTGGTTGATCCAGGCGGAATTTGTCTCTAAAAGCTGAACGGCCCCGACACCCACAGTACCGAAGCCGATCACGCCAATGTTTATCTGTTCTCGTGCCATAATCCCTTACTTCTCTTCCTTTACCCCAGTTGCCCCAGCATCACCAGCGGGTCACCTTCGTGTACCAGCGCGCCTGTCGCAACAGGTAGCGCGATAACTACGCCGGATTTGTCTGCGGTGATCTCATTGAACACCTTCATAGCCTCAATAATTCCGATTACCTGCCCCTTCTCCACGGTATCGCCAAGCTCGACGAACGGTGGGGTGTCCGGGGAGGCTGTGCGGTAGAAAATCCCAACCAGTGGGGATGTTATTGCCACACCACGCTCTTTGGCAGGTGCGGTAACTTCGACTTTGGCAACTGGCGAAGCAACTGTCCGCACCACCGGAGCCGACATAATCTGCGGGCTAGCTATCATTGTAACTCCCGAGGTTGTCTTGATCGACAGACTCATCTCCGGGTCATTGATAGTCAACTCCTGCAGACCATGCTCATGCGCCAGACGGCAGAGACGCTCAACATCAATTAATATTTCGTCTTCCATATGGCGGCATTATACCACGACGGTACTATCCACTGTCAAACAAATATGCTTCAATCTGCTCGCGGGAAAAAAGCTGCGACTATCAATAAGACACCAGCGAGCATGATGATCCAGATGCCAAACTGCAGATGAACCATATCCAATAACGATGATGGATTGAATATCATTGGAGCGCCGGATGAAGGATCGTTATTCTTATTCGCCTGCTCATTGAAAAATGCTACTACTCGGTAAAAGCCAAAAATCCCATATCCGCCTAATAATAGAGTCGTTATCCCACAAATTGCCAGGCCAGCATAGGCTCGAATGAACGAGAGGACAAACGAAAATATGGCTATCACAATGACTATCGAGGCACCGTGACGTAAAAAGAAGAAAGCCATCCCATTTTTCATCTGGCTCGTGCCAAGCATATTCATCATAGGGTCGGTGGTACTAAGGAAATTGGAAATCTTCATCAGAGAATAGGACTGGTCATACATGTTCCCCATTCCGGGGATACTGATCTTAATACCAACAACCGGACAGAATACCGCTATAAAAAGTATTACAGAGGCGATCATACCGATTATCATCGCCCCCGTCAGTGATGCCGATACTTGTACTGACGATGCATGGAGAGGGGCAGCTACCCCGTCAGAGGTACTGCTAGTTGGCGAATATTGCACCGATTCAATGTGAACTTTAGGGACGACAGTTGTAACTGGTTTCCCCTTTCCCATCATGTTGGTCACCTTTTGCGTCGTGGTTGAAGGTGGAGCTTCATAGTTTGCCGTCTTCTCACCGCAACGAATACATTCTACATCTGATTCCAATAATGGGTTTCCGCAACGTAGGCATTCCATAATATTCTTCTCCCTTACGCACATTATACCGCAGAATTGTTATCTTTTGAATACATCCTCATTACGCTTACCTGATATTGACGCAAAAAGGATACGATAATATACTTGGTACACGTTTATGACTTCAATTGCAGATAACCTTAATATTCGCGGCGCCATACCAACCCCGATGGTTGCGATCATCGGGACACGCACACCGTCCAGTGAAGCAGAGCACGCCGCCTACGCAGTAGCCGCTATGCTGGCACGGATGGGCATTTCGGTGATAAGCGGATTGGCGCGTGGTATTGATGGAGCTGCACATCGCGGATGCCTGGCGGGTGGAGGAGCCACCGTCGCGGTACTCGGACATGGGCTGGATCGCCCCATTTACCCACCTGAACACGCCGAATTGGCTGCTGAAATCATACAGAATGGCGCACTGATCAGCCCATACCCCGCCGACACTCATATCTCACGTACCACCTTGTTGCAACGAAATCGCTATATCGTCACGCTGGCACGTGCGGTGTGGGTGGTGCAGACAGGTGTACCCGGTGGGGCGCTCTCTGCGGTGGCGACAGCACGAAAATATGGCATTCCCGTTCTGACTAGCCCCTGGGATGAGGAGTGCTGGCACAAGGGCTACACTTCCTTAATAACACGCGGAGCCACCAGTGTTGACGTTATCACTGCCGCCGTGCGCCTGGCCGAGCTTGCCCGCCGCCCCGTGGATATTGAAGAGCAGAAGCTGTTGGGATTGTAAGATATGGATCACGGGGACACCAATATGCCCCCGATGCTCTTTTTACACTCCTGCCAGGAAGCGCATATCATTCTCTACCCACAAGCGGATATCCCCCACCCCGTAGCGACGCATTGCTACGCGGTCAACACCGAACCCAAAGGCCCACCCGGTGTAAACTTCGGGGTCGATGCCGATATTGCGCAGGATATTAGGGTGAATCATGCCCGAACCGCCTAACTCGATCCAGCCGGTATTGCTGCACAAACGGCAACCAGCGCCATGACACTCAAAGCAGGTGATGGCGAATTCAGCACTCGGTTCGGTGAAGGGGAAATAATCGGCGCGGAAGCGCATGGAAGTCTGCTTGCCGAACATCTCCTTGAAGAAGGCATCCAGCGTACCTTTCAGGTCAGCAAAAGTCACCCCTTCATCCAGCAAGATGCCGTCCACCTGGTGGAAGGTGTGTGAATGGCGCAACGTTACCTGCTCGCGACGGTGGACGCGCCCAGCGTAAATACAACGTACGGGCGGCTTACGCTGCTCGAAGATACGCACCTGCCCACTGGTGGTATGTGTGCGCAGGAGCACGTTATCATTCAAGTAGAAGGAATCCTGGTCATCCATTGCCGGGTGATCGTCCGGGTAATTGAGCGAGCCGAAGTTGTAGTAGAAGGTCTCTACTTCTGGGCCTTCCAGCACATCGAAACCCAATCCAGTGAAGATCGCTTTCACTTCATCCAGCACTCGGGTAAGCGGGTGCTGGCGGCCGATGCGTGGCGCGCGGCCAGGTAGCGTCACATCAAGGCGTTCTGCTTCCAATTGCAGAGCCTCAGCTGCAGCAACTACCGCTGCCTGACGCGCATTAAAGGCCGCCTCCAGTTGTGTACGCACCTCGTTGCCGCGCTGACCAACAAGCGGTCGCTCTTCGGCGGAAAGCTGCCCCATGCCGCGCAACACCCCGGTGAGCACACCTTTGCGCCCCAGGTATTCCACGCGTACCGCTTCCAGTTCCTCACGCGTCTCCGCCACCCCGACCTTGGCCAGGGCTTCATCTGCCATATTAGAGAGTTCAATAAGTGTATTCATAAGTATTGAAAGGGTAACATCGGGGGGAATTGATGTCAACCATTTTAGGTCATTAAGCGATTTTTTTACCAATATTGTGCATAGAAATATCGAAATACGTACGTCTGATAACAACTCAATTCGATATCAATTATTAGTCTGCATTCGACAAAATTTGACACCGACCTCCATTTTTGATACTATAAATCCCGGATTACAGGCCTAATCTCCTGCAGTCTTTTGGATGCACCTGTAGCTCAGTTGGTAGAGCAACGGACTTTTAATCCGTAGGTCTTGGGTCCGAGTCCCAACGGGTGCACCAATATCACGATCAAATAACCCCACCTAACTAACAAAGTTATACCAACCATTATCCCGCAGATTAATCCCCGCCCCTCTACTTCCTATTTTCTCCCCCGAAATTGTCCGATAACCCCGACAAAAATAACTGCATTATTTTCAAAATACCCCCTAAATACTATTCACCACGGAACCCAAAGGTCTCCGTGATATACGACGACCGCAATCGCCAGGCCACGCTACGTGCGCACTATGCCTTCAATCCAATCCATACCACTTCTCTTCCCGCCGACAGCCAGGTTTGGGGATATCCGAATCGCTCTCCACTGGTTATGAAACCTCCAGGCGGCAAACCACTCCATGCTTGAACGGCTGCAGGATCAACATCGTGCCGTCTGGGGTGATGTCGCCAGCGCCATCACCCAGCCAAGGCTGGAACAGTTCGACACGAGTAGCCTTGCGCCGAAGGGCTGAGAGGTCAATCCTCGCATCTTCGACCGGCGGCGGAGACTGGCCATCGCGAAGCACGTGATCCCAGCGGTCCGCACGGTTGCGCAGCCAGAGCAGAGCTACCGTCCGCCCCCGTAGCCCGAGGCACCAATACGCCTCGGTGCTGAGGTCGAGTGGTTCGAACCCTTCACGATCGATCGCCACTCCGCGCAACGCTTCGGACAACGCACGAAATCCTCTCCAGAGGTTCTTTTGGTCGACGTAACAGTCCCAATGCCAAATGTGGCCGCTGCCAGCGGCCCCGGCAAAGAAGGCCGGATAGGTCGTATCGTGAAAAATCAGACCGTCGTGATCCGCGCCATAGTAGCGGAATGGCCCGGAGTGACAGTCGTTAACTGCGCCGGTCTCGGCCAGCAGTACCGGCCGATCCAGGCGGCGGCTGCGCTGGACGGCGTCAATGGAAAGGGCCACCGGATCCGTGCGCGACACCATCAAAGCCGCCCCCTGATCCAGATAGCGGTGCACCTGCTGGAAGTCCATTTCTTCCATTTTGAACGCATCCTGCTGGGCCTGGGCGCCGTCCCAGTCGAAGCTGCCAAGGGAGTTGGTTGCCAGGTTACGCGGCGAGGCAGACTTAATCTCGCGCAAGAGCCGACGTGTCCAATCTTCCTGTACCTGGAAGCTGCTGGTCGCACAGCAGTTGATCTCGTTCCACAACTCCCAAGCCATCACCACCGGGTCGTCACTATACCGAGCCAGCAACGCGTCCACCTTGCGGTGCCAGAGCGCCTGCCAGTCCGGCGACTGGAACCATTCGTCCATGTCCTTAGGCGTACGGCCGTCGTCGGGATGACACAACACCCGCGAGGGGAAGCCACCGTCGCCAAAGAGGCGGAAATACTCCAGGCAGAACTTGAGGCGGATGCCGTACCGGCGCGCGAGATCGACCACCCGATCCAGCGCGGACAGCCGAAGCAGGTCGAGTTCGCCGGCCACCTCGGTCTCCGCCTGAAAATAGCTATGCCCCAGCCAGAGCCGAGCGAAATTGCCGCCGTTCGCTGCCAGTTCCCGGAACCAACGTTCGTACTGCCGGGCACCGAGCGTCCCGCTTTTGCTGCCGGTCTTGAACTCTTCGCCGGTGCTCATGGCAAAATACTCCGGCAGACAAAGATTGAGTCCGATCGGCACATACGGCACGCCGTTGGTGAAGGCGAAGTAGCGCGGGTCATGGCAGCTGATCTCGACATAGCCGTGCTCCTCGCCGGCTGAACAGGTGAACTCGCCCTCGTCCACGACTTGCGTGCCGGACAGCCAGGCGTAGCGCCACCGCCCCGGTCGGTCCGGTGTGAACCGCGACGCCCAGACCGGCTCGCCATCCGGTGTGATGGTTTCGTAGCCGTGCTCATCGTAGGTGAATTCCACCGGCTGATGCCGAAACACGGGGCGGCGGTATTCGCTGCCGTCGGGAGCGATCAGTTGGAAGCCAGCGGGAACGTCGCGCCCCGCGAATACGATGTGCTCGCGTTGGTAACAGTTAACATTCATATTGGGTAACTCCTTCCGCCTTCGGTGCCAGACCTCATCATGGGGATAGCTGATGCCACACCCAAGTGAATCAATCCGACTCCACAAAGACTTCGACATCAGGATTATCAGGGAGGGTATCGATAAGCATTTCGTTCTGCAAATCAAGGCAATCCGCGAATTTCTCCAGGGTAAGTGTCTTCGTGGCGTTGACGGCAAGCGTTTCTATCGCTAGTTTGCGGCTGTTGTGTATACCCCAATGCGCGACTCGAATGATCTGGGCTGGCCGTGTGCCGGCGATAACACGCACTAGTTCGTATTCGTACACAACCAGTGTACGCGTATACGGCAGAATATCACTCACTGCCGGGATGACCGATATTGCCTTGAGCTTGAACTCCCCCGTTAATTGTGGCGCCATTTTTCGCGAAGCAACGCGTTGTTGGGCGAGAGCGGCATTCCGTACCGCCTCCTCGGAGGGAAGTGTTCGCGAATAGACAGCAAGCGCCTCGACGCGCCCTTGCCAGGGAACCATCTCATACACCGGATCTCCGCCCAACGCCAGGTGGCGTACCGTACTCCATGACAGTTGTCCGGGTATTGATGGGTTGATGTCGACGGCATTCTTCATAGGTTTGCCATCGAGATAGGAGCAGACATTTCCCTTTCCATAAGTTACCGTGACGTGGTGCTTGTTGGCATCGGGAAGCACGCCAAGCTGGAAAGATTTTTCGCCGTTCTCCTGATTCACATACAGGAGTAACTGATCTTGTACTTGCCCGAGACGAAAGCCACGCTGTGTCGGGCCATCACCATATAGCGCGATGATTGTCGCTGGTTTCACTGCTGTTCCCTGGTTGAGACTCGCAGGGGTCATGACCAATTCAACGAAAAACTCATTCGATTGGCCGCAATTTTTAATAAGCCACCACCAAACAGGAGTATGCATATCCACATTGATGAAGCTACCTCCGCCGAGAACCATTTCGCCATAGCGTCCCAGGCGCGCCACACCTTGTGGTTCTATTTCAACAGGCGTCAGCTTCGTGGTGTCCAGCGAAAAGAAATTTTCCTGCAATCCATTCTCCCACCGATACAACATGTCGGTGCGATTGACTGGCCAAGCCGGCACGGTAATTTTCACATTTTTGATTTCCACGGCATTCGGTTGCTGATTCTGATCGATAACTCCTGTCAGTGACAGTATGTCTCCCGTGGCCAAATCAGCCTTAGTGGTCAGTATCAGCTCGCGATCGTCACCGCTCATCTGCCAGCGCTCAACCGCCGTCCCAGAGGTGAAGGTGATCACCGGCTTGGCGGCCGTTATGGCATTCGAGAAGACCACACGCAAATGACGGGCATCTACAGCTGTAACATTGGAAACCTTTGGCACGCTCTTTACCTGTGCTTCCATACGTCCTTTAAGGGTTTTCTCGCCACTTTTTGCTATAATGGTATAGGTGCCGGGTTTCGCATAAGTGTGTTTGCTATTTGCTGCCTGCACAACCGTGCCATCACCAAAATCCCATTGCCATTCACCGTCGCTCGGTGCGGGCACGGTAATAGTATACGGCACCTCACCGGCGAATTGTCCTAGTCCCATATCGATCAATGCATAGGCTTTGGTATCTTGCCCGGGTGCCGAGGAGACTTTCACCCATTTCTCCACCTTGGTGAATGTATTGTCGAAACGACCCAGGTAAACATCAGCCTGTGCACCGGCAATAGGCGCGGTGATGGTCAAAAAGCGCACATCGGTACTCCAGCGTGGTACCCAGGCATTCTGCTTGGGGATCGGTTGCGTCTTGATCATGCGCTGCTGCACTCCGCCATCCTCATACATTTGAATGCTTTCATGGCTGTGGTGCATATGGAAGAAACGGTAGGAATTATCCGGCGCAATGCCGGCATTACATCCGTCGCCATATTGCCGCCAACCGCGATCCGGCAGATAGGCGACCCCCGCGTTGGGCCAGGGGAATTCGCTGCCGGCACGGGTGCCATCCGCGGATACCGACAGCGTATGTGCCGCCTGGATTGTGCTTAACATCACCTCGCGTTTGGCTGGTTCATCCAATCTGCAGCGCACCAGCCGGCCGCGAGAATTTCCAGCTTCCGTGGAATATATCCATTCTGTCTGATCAGCCGGGTTACGCCAGGTACAGAGAAGAGATCCCTTCGTTACCTCTTGCTTTTCGGTGCCATCCATCTTCACCTTATACAGAACATTGGTCGTGGTATCCGTATATAACGCCCACATGCCGGAGGGTGAAATACATGGGCTAGCATAGGAAGCCGGACCGGGAAGAATCACATGCGGCTGTGTGTCTATTGCCGTATCGGAGCCCATCAGTTCATAATCTGGTGCAGTGGCATCCCAATCCGTTCCGTCGCCGCGCACACAATGCTCCCACACCAGCTTCACTTGCTGCCCGGCAGTAAGACTAAGTATATCCTCAGTCGTTCCGGCGAGAATCTTACTGCAGACCACTATGGTGAGGCATACCATCATCACCATCTGTAAAAAAATATTTCTTTGCAAAAGGCTGACGGTGAGTTCGCTTGGCCATTGGCGGCCGCAGGTGTTCTTATTCATTGAAAATTGCTCCTCGGCTAATGTTTTTTGAATACCTGCTTCACCGCTTCGAGATACCCGTAGCCGTAGAGGTCATCGGGCTGGAGATAGCTGGCCTCGGTCCATTCGTTCCAACTGTTAATGGTAATTAGCGGCGGCTGGTTCGGATGGAGATCGACATAGGCTTTCGCCAGTTCCAAGGCCTTCTGGATATTCGCGGGCGTGTTGTTTTTCACCACCCCCGGCTTGAACTCCTTGTAACGTGGGTTGTTGTCCCAACCGAGCGAGACGTGTGGGAAATACGGGATGTCGTATTTCTCGTCCATCAGCGCCCACTCTTTGTCCATGTCCGGGATGATCTCGGCATAATCCCGATCAATATGCGTGAAGTGGACCATCTGGTAATGCGTCTGACTGTCAAAGCCGAGTAGCTGAAGCGTTTCATTGGGCGTAGTTGCGGCACCGGCGTCGACGCCGCTCAGATTGAGTGCATTGACGCCCCAGCTCGCGAGTTGGAAATGGATGCCTTTCAAGCCTGCCTGCACCGCCTGCTCACGCCACCAGGCGAAGGCGTCGGCTGTGGCATCGACCCCACCGAGACCGCTGACCAGTTTGTTGAGATCGTAGATCAGCAGCACCGGTTTGCCGTCGATGGTGTAGTAGTTGGGTAGCGTGAAGTATTTCTCGATCATACGCTTTGCGATGACCTCGAATTCCCTCCGGTCTACCGATGCCCGCCAAATGATGTTGTCTTCAACGTGCGAGATGCGCATATCCCAGAGGTGAGTTACATCGTGATCGGCCCACATCAGGTAGAACTTAACCCGGTCGTTGTTACGGGCCTTGAGGTAGCCGTTGTTGAGACACTGCTCGAGGAAGGGGCGGCCGTCGTACCAGTACCAGTCGTAAATGAAAACGTTCACTCCGTGATCCGCCGCGGCATCGATCTGCATCTCCATCACACGCGGATCGGCCTCGTTGCAATAGCCCCACAGCGGCCGCCGCGGCCAGGTGTGACCGGGATACTTCGGGCCCGCCTTGCGGATGGTCTCCCATTCCCCGTTGCCCTCGGGCCAGAACATGCGGGTGCGCGGCTCGTCCCCCGTGTAGGAGGGCCAGATATAGGCGGCGACGTCGTACGCTTCTTTGTGTTGATTCATGTTTTCCTCGCTAGTTATTTTCATTAGTGTACCTGTAATGATGACAAGGTGGAAGCAGTATCGCCTCCCGGTATAATTTGATGAAAGATCACGCTCTGCGGCGGACAGGCGAGCGCAATGGCGTTCAGCCGTTCTGCTGTAATAGTCAAAGGAACTGGGAAGCCCTCGGCATCTGCTGGCGCCCGGTCTTCACTATTGCAGTAGGTTGTGACTTGCACGGCCTGCGCAGCCTCGTCGAGCGCCAGTTCATAGTCAGCTTCCTCGTCGCCGCGGTTGACGACACAAACCGCCCACCCGTCGCCGCAGTGTGCCGCCAGAATCCGCACATCGGGAGAACCGGAGACGACACGGTAGAGTGTACTGCCGGCGGGGAAAAGGCGACAGAACAGCGCAAACGGGTAGAACCACGGGCGAAGTCGCAGCCCATCATCCTTGCTCGACCACAAGCCCCAAAAGAAGTCGAGGTGCGAGTTATCGTCCAGCATCCATACCAGTACCGCCGCACTGCCGGCACTGGCGGCTTGTACGATATAGTCGGCCATAAATAGCCCATATTGAAACTCATTGATATGCGGACTGCCGTGCGGGTGCTGAGCATCGTCTCCCATTCCGGCCTCACCAACGATGCAGGGCTTCTGTGCGCCGTGCGGATCATGGGCATGAGCGTAGTCCCACAGCCGCCGCAAATAGGTTTCCAGCTCGCCAGGACGCACTCTTGTATCGCTCGCATAATGGTGCACATCGTAGGCACCGAGTACTCCACCCAGCTGATCCACAGCCATAAAGTGCCAGTCGTCATCGGTGGCGTCCGACTCGTCGGAACCGGCTAAAGCAATCCGATCATCCAATCCCCGGAGTTTGAGCTCGGATGCGACATTCTCCAGTCCCTGACGCCAGAGGGCAAAGTCCTTTACCTCCCAGTTCGGCTCGTTGACCATGATGAAGTATTTGATCACGGTGTATCCACGCTCGTTTAATAGATACTCCAGATATGTACCAATGGCTTCAGCGTAGAGCGGATCGCCGACATCGCGAATGCCAGGCACCCGCAACCACTCGGGCATGCAGCCCCAATCCGTGAGGAACACCGTCGTCCCCTGTGACTGGCAGAGATCGAGATGGCGACAGAGGTCCTGCATCATCGGCGTCTCGAAGTCGAAGCTGCTGTCTTCACGCCGACACCAGCGCACCTGCATCATGATGCGAGCCACGGGCAAGCGCATCCATTCAATACGGCGGCGAATCAACGCGAAATCTTCGTCGGTGACGTCGGACGCACGGTAATGCCGTGAATCCCACTCAGTGCCGAAACCGAGAAAGACAGGCAAATTTATCAATGATAATTCTACATGCTGTTTCATATACACTATCTTCCTCTCAAACCTCTTTGTTCTTCGTCACCGCACTACGGTCAGGAATGGCATCCTCTTTCAGAGCTTCGGCGAACTCCTGGTCTGTGTTTTCGAGCTCCATTAAATGATCTCCTCAGATCCATCTTCCCGAAGTTTCAAAAAAAGGCTCGTCGCCTTCAATGATTACGATATCAGTCCACATTGACTGGTCATCGTTATTAGTTTATGCCTTTTACACTCACTTTAAAACTTGAGAATACACTCACTGCGAAATAAACCCTTTATCTCCGACGATGGTTAACACCATCCCGACTACACCAATACCAATGCCTGCCCATTGCAACAGTTCTAATCGCGAACCAAAAATGATAACCATCTCCAGCTGGATTAAAATAAAAGAGCCGACGCCAGTAAGCACCATGGCGAGATTCGGGTTAAGGCAGGTAAACAACTTCATAGAAAACCAGATGCTGCTGGCGCCAAATACGTTGCCGATGATAAAACACGGCACCCACCAGCCAGCATGGCCCGACCCGAGCTTAAAGAAATAAAATGCTACCACATTCATAACCCAGTATATTAAAACATGCATTACCACGTATGGTGTTATCAATTTCTATCCCCTTTCTTGGAGTTATTATTATAACCTGTATCTTCTTTTCCCGCCACGTCCTGAATGGTGTGTTTAACAGACTTTGGAAGCACATTAAAGCGCGCTGTCTTATCTCACTCTGGTATCAGGTGAGGGAGAGTTTCCAAGTTACCTCTTTTGTACATTATTTTCACTGCGCATATAGCAGCAAAACTGGGTAGTCTTTTATGCGCACACTAGGCGGCAAGCAATATTTCGCCTTCCCGCTGCATCAGAATAGATTCAAAATCTACGTTCTCCGACTGCAAGGTATATGGAATATTTGCCGGAGATACCGCCTCCAGCGCGGTGGAGAGGTTGCGCATCACGTAATAGGCCGCCTGCGACTGTTGCGGCGAAATCGGGTCGGCAGCGAAACGACGGCGGAGCAGCGTCAAATCAAGCGGGTAATAGTTGCTCCAGGTCTCGCAAAAGAATGATGCAATGTCCAGGCCGATGTGAGTCACGGTGACCTGCGCGACATATTTGCGCGTATCAGTCGCGCAGCAGGCGCAGTACTTCCATCACGTTAGTGGCGGGACGTCCCTGGCGGATCTCATTCGCCATCGCCTGCAGTACCTGGGCGCTGTGCGCGAAGAACTGCTGATAGGCGGGGCAGAGGTAGCTGATCGGCTTGCCGTCATCGGCGCTGCGCAGGCGATGTTTCGGACAGTCGCCGCCGCAGAAGCGTAACAGCGAGCATTGCCGGCAGGTGGCGGAGATATCCGCCTTCGCCAGGCCGAAGGCGCGCTGCTCTTTCCCTTCCACGAGTTCTGTCATATTCTCTTCGGTCACGTTCCCACGGAAATACTCCGGATAGACGAAATGGTCGCAGGCGTACAGGTCACCGTTATGTTCCACCGCCAGCCCACTGCCGCAGGTGAGAGAATGGACGCATAGCGTGGGCGGGCCGCCCAGCCACACATTCAGCGTACACTCAAATAGTTGTGAGAAGATACTCCCCACGTCATTGCGCGCCCATTCGTCGAAGATGGCGCAAAGGAAGTCGCCAAGTGGCTCCGGGCGTACTGTCCACGGAGTCACCTTGCGGCTATCACGTGCCATGCGTTCCAC
>JBBRXO010000056.1:0-17795 GCA_038248345.1 Armatimonadota bacterium
CCTTCCCGCGCCGGGAAGGGGGCGGGGGGGGGTAGGTAGACCAAGGCTAACGCCATAGATACGCTGTCAGTTTTTCATCTACAAATAATGAAGCTCGCTTCATTACCGATTACTTTAACGAATTGCCTCCGCTAAAACGGGACAAGTGACTAGCGACTAGCGACTTACCTCACCCCACCAGATCCACTATGGCGAAGGCGGTGGGGGCGGCGATTACGCCGTCGACACGCTCTTCGGCGCGGAGCAGCACCTCGTGGCGCTGGAAGGCGCTGCGTATTTCGTCGCCGACGTTGTAGGCGGCTTCGCTGCTGCGCGTGAGGGTGAAGTCGCGGCGGTCGCCGATGATGAACTGTTTCCAGTCACCGGCTAGGATCGCCGTCTTATTGCCGGTGCCCAGCGTGGCGGGCACCTGGCGCGAGAAGATCACCGGCAGGCCCCAGAGCATATCCGGTGCGCCGCTGCTGTCGGCGGGGGAGAAGATGAAGCGTCCGTCGCCGTCCTTGGCGGCACGCAGCAGCGACTTCACCCGCGGATTAGTGATGAAGCCGGTGGCCGAGTAGCCCGCGCTCTCAATAGCTGCCAGCGCGGCGGCGGTATCATCCACGATGTCGCCGGTAGAGGTGACTTTCGGCACCGTCGAATCCTGATAGATGCCGGTGATCGGGCCACTGGTGTCGAAGCCCAGGAAGGCGGTGTCTTCCTTGCTGGCAAAGCTGTCTGCCAATAGCTGCGCCACCACCCCGGCGATGCCGCTGTTTGCATCGGCGATCAGCTCCTCGGTCACCGGCACCAGCACTGCCAATTTGTGTGCGGTGAGCTGCAGGCTGTCGAACGATGGCGCGTCCACCCCGTCATCCTCTCCCTCGTTCACCCATTGTGCCGCCACGCCGCTCACTAATCGCGGCAGTGAGAGCGTCAGGCTGGTCATCGGTATCACCTGCGCCAACCGGCGCACTACCGAGGCCACCCCCAGCCGTCCCAGGATCGCCTCGCGCACCGGCGCTGGCACCAGCACCCCACCTTGCGCTCCGTTTCCCTCTTTAAGTGGAAAAGTTCCCATGGTTTCTCTCCTTTTTTGGTTGTTGATAAACCTACTCCCCAGCTCCCTTCCCTACAAGGGAAGGGGGAGCAAGGTTAGTTTTCTAATGGATAATCAATCGATCGTCACCCCTTCCCCTTGTAGGGGAGGGGATGGGGATTAGGTGTTCCACCATCACCCCCGCAGCCACCGTGCAAAGGCTGCGCCCGGGTCTGCCGGGGAGCCGGGGGCGGGGTTTACCCGCTCCGCCGTGTGCTCCGGGATGAAGAGGTAGTTGCGCGCCGAGTGCAGCTCAGCCACTGCCTCCGGCACGCCGCTCACCGCCCCGGCTTCATCTACAGCTACCCCGGTGCGATCCAACAGCAGCAACGCCGCCTCCACATCGCGGCATCCGGCGCGCTGTAACTCCAGCGCCAGCGCCCCCTGCGTCACACTCGTGCGCCAGCGCGCCTCCAGCTCCACCACCCGCGTCTCCGCCGTCGGCTCTTCCAACTCTTCGTCCATACACCCTCCTTTCACATACCAAATAGCGAAGGCGAGGGGCTGCCGCTGCAACCCCTCGCCTGGCACCGGTGTGCCTCAACGATTTCGTAGATTTACGGGTGGAATATAGCACACATACGTTTGTTTGTCAAGCGCCGAGCGAGTTTAGTTACCTCATGTGGTAACATCGATAGGATCGTAGCATGGGCATATTGCTCCAATGCTTTAATTCACAGGATAGAAGGATAGTCAGGATAATAGCTGGAGTTATTAGCTGCGCCAGATAATACTTCCCGGCTCTTTTTTCCCTTTTATCCTTCTATCCTGTGAATTAAAACGACAGAGGATAACTTTTCCGCGCTACCCCGGCATAAATGCCAGGCCTATCGTCATACGCCGGATAAATCCGGCTTAATCGGGGAAACAAGCCCCATTCATGGGGCGTATGACGATAGCCCAGTCCTTCAGGGCGGGGTAATAAACCGACAAATGACTAGTGACTAGCGACTGGCAACGACTAGCGACTAATTTGACATCCCTCCTCCCTTCCCCTATACTATTTTCATGAACTCTTTCCCGCGCTTTTGCGCTTGTGAGGCTGAGATCGTGACCACTACCGGGACGCCATAGCGTTGCCGGGAGATTTCGTGTGTTTGCTGCATCCCTCCCGGATTTAACTGGGGGGATTTTTTTTCGATTTCAATATTGTCGGGGCGCCAGGTCGGTGCCTACCAAGGAGTATCAGATGAGTGTAAAGGTAACCGTGAATGCCAGTGAGGATGCCGGGCGCAACCTGCTGAGCTGGATGAAACAGTATCACAAAGATGCGACGAAGACCGCTATCGCCATCCGCGTGGGCGGTGAGTTGCTGGATTTGACCGCGCCGTTGCCGGTGGGGCAGGAGCTGGAAATAGTGCAGACCAGTGACCCGGAGGGGCTGGATATGCTGCGCCACAGCACCGCACACTTGATGGCGCAGGCGGTGCAGCACCTCTTCCCGGAGGCGAAGCCGACCATCGGGCCGTCCATTGAGTCCGGTTTCTATTACGACTTCGCCACGCCGCGCGGGTTCAACGAGGAAGATTTCGTCGCGATTGAAGCGGAGATGAAGAAGCTGGTGAAGCAAAATATCCCGCTGGTGCGCGAGGAGACTGACCGGCAGGCGCTCATCGGCACCTACCAGCAGATGGGCAACCCCTTCAAGGTGGAGGTGCTGGAGGGCATCGCCGATGACACGGTGGCGGTGTACCGGCAAGATGATTACTTCGACCTCTGCCGTGGCCCGCACGTGCCCTCCACCGGGCGCATCGGCGCTTTCAAGTTGCTCTCTGTGGCGGGTGCCTACTGGCGCGGCGACGAGAAGCAGCCGATGTTGCAGCGTATCTACGGCACTGCCTTCCCCACCGCCGAGGATTTGCAGGCGTTCCTCACCATGCGCGAGGAAGCGCGCAAGCGCGACCACCGCAAGCTGGGCAAGGAGCTGAAGCTCTTCGCCATCAGCAGCGAGGTGGGAGCGGGGCTGCCGCTGTGGCTGCCTAACGGGGCGATAGTGCGTAACGCGCTGGAGACCTTCCTGCGCGCGGAGCAGGCCAAGCGCGGCTACCTGCCGGTGTATACCCCGCATATCGGCAAGCTGGACCTCTACCGCACCAGCGGGCATTATCCGTACTACAAGGAGAGCCAATTCCCGCCGATTATCTTCAATGAGAACGGCTGTGGCTGCGACGGCGAGACGGAGGAAGGCTACCTGCTGAAGCCGATGAACTGCCCGCACCACATCATGATCTACAAAACAGAGATGCGCAGCTACCGCGACCTGCCTATCCGCTACGCCGAGTTCGGCACCGTGTACCGCTACGAGCAGAGCGGCGAGCTGGGCGGCATGACACGCGTGCGCGGCTTCACTCAGGACGACTCGCACCTCTTCATCACGCCGGAGCAGCTCGACCACGAATTCAAGCAGGTGGTCGACCTCATCCTCTTCGTTTTCCGCACCCTAGGGCTTAGCGACTACCAGGCGCGCGTCTCGCTGCGCGACCCAGACAGCGACAAATATGTGGGCGACCCGGAGAACTGGGAGAAGGCGCAAACGGCGATTCTCTCTGCCGTGAAAGACCTAGATTTACCCTACACCATTGCCGAGGGCGAGGCGGCCTTCTACGGCCCGAAGCTCGACTTCCTGGTGCGCGACAGCATCGGGCGCGAATGGCAGCTGGGCACCGTGCAGGTGGACTACAATCTGCCCGAGCGCTTTGAGCTGGAGTACATCGGCGAGGACGGGCAGCCGCATCGCCCAGTGATGATCCACCGCGCGCCCTTCGGCTCGCTGGAGCGCTTCTTCGGCCTGCTCATCGAGCATTTCGCCGGAGCCTTCCCGCTGTGGATGGCCCCGGTGCAGGCGGTGGTGATCCCCATCGCCGAGCGCCACCAGGAGTACGCCGACCAGGTGGGGGCTACGCTGTTTGCTCTGCCCGCGCGCGTGAGTGTGGACAGCCGCAACGAGTCGATGCGCTATAAAATCCGCGAGGCGCAAATGCAGAAGATCCCCTACATGCTGGTGGTAGGCGACAAAGAAGCCGAGAACGGCACCGTAGGCGTGCGCCGCCGCGAAGGTGGCGAGGACCTGGGAGCGATGCCGCTGGCAGAGTTCGTGGAGATGCTGAAAGCGGAAAGCGCGATACCGATGAGTTGAGGAGGCAGTAGCCCGGTATTTATCGAATATCCCTGGGAATGCAGGCGTCCCGCCTGCCCCGTAGCATGATATACGGCCTGCGTTCCCAGGAATATCCGATGACAGTTTAGAGGAAAGCTGATGTTAACATGGACAGCAATGCTCAATTGGTTGAGCGCTATATGGGCTAAGAATATGTGGCGGGTTATTGGGCTGGGTGCCCTGGTACTGCTGGTAATTGCGCTGGTGGCCGCCCCGTGGTCATTTAAGGGAAAACAATCAGTTACTCCGTCGGGATCAGCTACAGTACCCGCTCCCCTTGATAAAACCTCCATGCCGCAGGGAAAGGTCGCGAGTGTCGTATTTAATCGCTTTGACGGCGACGGACACACCCGTGTCGTCACCTATCCGTTCAATTTTTCCGGTGAAGTGACAGCGCAGCAATACGCGCAGGCGCTGGCGGCGTTGCCGCAGATGGATTTTAACACTACCACTACCAACGATGACCGATATGACAGGTTCCATTATCGCCGCCCCGAGATACGGCTGCAGGACGGTGAGTTGGAAGTTAATTATACCGATGTGCTGGAAATATCCTCGTTAAGTTCGCATCAGATGGGAGAATTTTTTGCCAAATTTGACTCCTGGTTCCTCACTCCGGGGGTTATACGCGTACGTTGGCTGCGCGAAGGGAAACTGGTAACTGATTTTGCGGAATATGGACCCATTACTCAACCATTCAACAAGATTGGCGGAAATCCATACTATGCCAACCTGCGAACTGGTGAATTATTGCGCGGTTTCCCCGACAGAAGCTTCTTCGATTTTCGCTCAATTGAAGGGACGACGGAGTTTCTGAATAGCGGGAAGGTGAAGCAAGTTCCCGACGAGTTTAAGGCATTATTACCGGAAGGGATGTCTCTGGCTACACCATCTTATCCGAAGATACCTTTAACTGAATCGAATGGGCGGTTAAGCTTCGATTTACCGGCAAATTTCCCTGTTGATGAACCGCTCCGGCTGGCGGGTATTTCACTGGCCTATCTGCAATATCCGGGTGTCCAAGCCATCCAATTCACCTTTGGCGGTAAGGTACGCACCGGCAAATTCATGCGTACGGATCTCGCGCAGCCAATTCACAACTACGATCTGATTTTGCCTTATCCTCCTGGCGCTGAGCGAGCTGATCTTTATCACCAGGCACCTTGATCTCATATACCCATTAGTTAGAAAACAGAAAGCGCTGGGGTGAATGTAGATCATCCCTACCGCTTACTACCTTCTATGTATGATATATCTGCGAAAACTTAATTGACAAAAGCGGGTGATGTAGTAGATAATTGAGCAGATATGATGCGTATGACAGTCGTTATTAGTACTTATAACAAGCCAGATTGGCTGGAGAAGACGCTGTGGGGGTATTCCGCTCAGAGTTTTCGGGATTTTGAAATCATCATCGCTGATGATGGCTCGGGGGAGGATACGCGGGCACGCATTGAGTTCATGCGCGCGCAGACTGGGTTACCCATCCGCCATATCTTCCATGAGGATGATGGGTTTCGCAAGTCGGTAATCCTCAATCTGGCCATCGAGGCTGTAGCAACTGATTACGTCCTCTTTACCGATGGCGATTGCATCCCGCGGTGTGACTTCTTGGCGGCACATGCCCGTTACGCACAGCCGGGCACCTTCCTTTCTGGTGGTTATTACAAACTCCCAATTGAAATATCCCAGGCTATTACCGATGCGGAGATTCTATCCAGCGAAGCGTTTAAATTTCCATGGCTGGTAACCAAGCGCGGGGTCGATAAGCTCCGCGCCATAAAATTCGTTCTCCCTGGGTGGCTGAGCAATGCCGCCAATCTTCTCACCACCACCCGCGCTACGTTCAACGGTTGCAACACATCCGCCTGGACTGCTGACATCCGCCGCGCCAACGGCTTCGATGAACGGATGCGCTATGGCGGGCAGGATCGTGAACTGGGGGAACGGCTGGTGAATGCCGGCATTTGCCCCCGCCAAATCCGCTACTCCGCCCTCCTCCTCCACCTCGATCATTCCCGCTCCTATCGGAATGAAGAGTCGCTAGCACAGAATCTCGCCATCAGGAAGCAGACGGTTGAGGAGAAACTGGACTGGACCGGGTACGGAATAATGAAGGATTGACCTGGTAGCGTAATTGTGGGTTAAGGGATTATTTGCCCCGCCATCACCCTACATGGTAAAATATAATAGTACTAATAAGGGAGATTTACATGGAACGCACGTTAAGACAGGTTGACCCCGAAGTTGCCGGGATATTTGATCGCGAATTGGAGCGGCAACAGGATTCATTGGTGATGATTCCCTCGGAGAATTACGCTAGCCGCGCGGTGATGGCCGCCAACGGGTCTATTCTCACCAATAAATATGCCGAGGGTTACCCCGGCCACCGCTATTATCACGGTTGCGAACTGGTGGATGAGGTAGAATTGCTGGCGATCGCCCGCGCGAAGGCACTCTTCGGCGCGGAGCACGCCAATGTGCAGCCGGTCACCGGTACCCAGGCGAACATGTCCGTCTACTACGCGCTGCTGGAGCATGGCGACACCGTACTGGCAATGGGGCTGGACCAGGGTGGCCACCTCTCGCACGGCAACAAGATCAACTTCTCCGGCAAGTACTACAATTTCGTTGGCTACGGCGTCGACCGCGAGACTGAGCTGATCGACTACGACGTAGTGGCACAGTTGGCGCGCGAGCATAAACCCAAGCTCATCGTCGCCGGCGCTTCCGCCTACCCACGCACGCTCGACTTCCCGCGCTTCCGCGCCATTGCCGATGAGGTGGGCGCGCTGCTACTGGTGGATATGGCGCACATCGCTGGGCTTATTGCCGGTGGCGTTCACCCCAACCCCGTGCCCTACGCCGACGTTGTCAGCACCACCACGCATAAGACACTGCGCGGCCCACGCGCCGCGCTCATCCTCTGTAAACAAGAGTACGCCAAGGCCATCGACCGCGCCGTCTTCCCCGGCATCCAGGCTGGCCCGTTGATGCACACAATCGCGGCGAAAGCGGTGATGCTGAAAGAAGCGATGGCGCCCGAGTTCAAAGTATACCAGCAGAATGTCGTAAAGAACGCCAAGGTGCTGGCCGAGATCTTCCTGCAACGCGGCTTCCGCCTGGTTTCCGGCGGCACTGATAACCACCTGATGCTGGTGGATCTGCGCTCCAAGGGTCTCCTCGGCGGCCAGGGCGCCGATGCGTTGCGCGCGGCGAATATCATCGTCAACAGCAACTCCATCCCCTACGACCCGGCCGCGCCGTCCAAGTGGTCCGGCATCCGCCCCGGCACCCCCAGCGTCACCTCGCGTAACATGGCCGAGGAGAATATGGCGCAAATCGGCAACTGGATGTGCGACGTGCTGGAAAGCCCGGAAGACCTGGCCGTGCGCGAATCGGTGAAGGCCAGCGTCATCAGCCTATGCAAGCAGTTCCCCATCTACGACTTCATGTCGTATGCGGGGGAGTTTCGTTGATACCCATACCACGCGCTAAAGCACGTGGCTAACAACTGCAAACACCGCGAAGCGGTGACGGAATATAGCCCAGGGCGCAAGCCCTGGGTATAATATCATGATATGTGTATCACCCCGAACGGGGTGAGGGAATAACATTTCCACCACCCTTCCAGGGTGGGAATATTTTACAAATTTCATACCCAGGGCTCACGCCTTGGGCTATATTCCGCCACCACTCCGTGGTGAAATACTTATTGTGGTAGGAACATCATCAAATGTCCTAAGTTGTCGCATTTTCACCTTGACAAATGTCCCGTTAAGGCTACAATAGCAGTAGGAATTTAACGCGGAAAGGGGACACATTATGAACGTCTATGGAACTCGTGTGCGGATCAGACCTACGCAACAGGACGACCTGCCGTTTTTACAATCGTTATGGAACGACAAGCAGGTGATGCAATACCTGGGTTACCCGGATGGTATGCAGGTGACGGAGCAGGGGATGGCGCATTGGTGGGCGATAACCCCGCAGGCAAAAAGTACCGAGAGCAACACCAACACCTCCTACCTGGCGACTCCTCATTGTATGATCACGCTTCTGGATGATACCGTCATCGGCGAGCTGGCTTACTCTATCGACAGCAACCAGCGCGCGCGGGTTGACCTGAAGCTGGCCGTCGCCTTCTGGAGTCAGGGCTACGCCACCGAAGCGTTGAAGCTGGCGCTACGTGAGCTTTTCGCCACCGACGCTGCCAACCGCGTGATGGTGGAACCCAGCCCGGAGAACGCCACCGCTATCGCCCTCTACCAGCGCTGCGGCTTCCGCCCCAAGCCCACCGAAGACCACCCCAACCGCTGGGAATGCCGCCGCGCCGAATACGACGCCCGGCCGTTGGAGACGCTGTAAGTTCGTAGCATGGGCGTCCCGCCCATGAAATCGTGCGAGGAAAACCACGAAGGCACGAAGACACAAAGAGAAGAGGGGCAGGCGGACGACCGGGACGACATGTCCGCTGTAGTTAGGACTTTTGTTGGGGCACATGGCATGTGCCCGCGATACAGGTATAGTATACATGACCAATTGAAGGTATGGTTACGCAGGGGGCACAAGCCTTGTGCCCCTACAACTGGGTTGTGGGTGGAACCCACGTAAGGATGGTTCAGATGAAGTGGTCACCCATAGCCATAGTTGGCATTATCGCAGCAGTGGCGACAGTCGTTACTACGATATCTTTCATCGCGTATTTCACGTCTGTTTCAAGAGATAAACAGCAGTTAGTCGATGCTGTTTATCATCAGGATGCAGATGCAGCAGACAAAATACTTACGGAAAGTCGGCTGAATCCTGATGATGTATATGATTACACCCACTTTGATTCAATGACTGTATCATTGATGGCAGTTGCGATGATGGACAAAAACGAGTCAAAACAGATACCGGTAATCCTGGTATTGTTGAAGCACGGAGCAGATGTTAACAAAGAATCAGATGGATTTTTACCAATCGAAAGCGCAATGCATAATGGGAATCACCAAGTATACCGGATATTGCTGGAGCACGGTGCCACCATGTCACCGATAAATAACTTCATCGCATCCGCAGTTCAAGGCGCAAATATGGACATTCTTAAAGATATTATAAATCGCGGAGCGAGCGTCAATGCTCGTAGCAAAAATGGAGCTACACCGTTACATATTGTCCCTAATTCAGCAGTGGCAGAATTATAGCTCGCCAAAGGCGCTGATATAAAAGCAGTGAACGCGGACGGCAATACGCCGTTACATAACGCTCATGATGCATACATTGCAGATCAGCTGATCGCCAAAGGTGCCGATGTTAACGCTGTGAACAAGAAAGGTGATGCTCCGATTCACACGGCGATTATGAGTTACCATGATGATGTCGTCGAGATTCTACTCGCCTACGACGCTGATAAATTGAAAGTGAATGGAACGGGACTCACCCCGTTGCAATTGGCAAAAAAATATGAAGCCAGCAAAATTGTGAAATTGCTGGAAGAGTGAAAGCAGGAAATTGGAAATAAAACATTACTTTAACGCTGAACCTCAAACACCTAATCATCTTCGCCATGGTAATGGCGATGCTGATCTCCACCGCCCTCTTTTCGCGCAACCTGCATGTGCAGGCGAAGCCGGTGCCGGTGGAGATAATGAACGCCAAGGTAAAATTCCACGGCGATGCCGGGAAAGCCGACGCTAAATATTATTTCGTGGGAGATGCATCGTCTGCTATTGTCCCCGAAGGCTACACACCACTTTATCCGGTATCAGTTAACAGGCTGATTGGCTTTATGGATAAAGAAGGTAAGCTGGTGATTGAGCCACAGTTCGCCTCTATCGGTGGTAGTAGCATGGGTTCAACTTGTTCTGAATGGAAAATGGGGGTGTATCGATAGAGATGGAAAAACAGTAATCCCATTAGGTATCGACTTTGATTATCAGAAGTTGCCAATATATTTCAGGGAGGGCTGTTGCTACATCTCCGAAGAACCGAAGCCGTATGTCTTAAAAGATGCAATAGAATACCCACAGTATTATATCGATGTGAAGGGGAATAATTTACATCTAAATACTGAGTCGCAAGGTGGCACTTTTTTTGACAACGGGAAAGCATTTATTAATAGCAAAAAAGAAAAGGGCTGGGTGCTCATAGATAGGAAAGGAAAAATATTGTCCAAAGCATATGACGGAATCGTTAGAATTTATGATGGTTTGAACGGTTCGATATATGAGACAATGTTGCCAGATATAATGGATATCTAGGATGTCATGCCCGGCGTTTACGCGTCTACAAAATATGGGGTATATCTTTTTCACAATGACTTGGCGATGGTGATGAATTACTCAGATGGCGATCCCCAATTTGGTTTCATCGATAGTAAGGGTACTGAAGTCATTGCACCAACCTACTTTAAATTGGGTTGTTTTAGTGAAGAATTGGCACGCGTAAAAATTGGCAATAAATGGGGCTACATCAACAAGTTGAATCAACTGGTTATTAAGCCAAAGTATGAAGATGGGGATGACTTCCAGGAGGGTTTGGCGGCAGTAAAATTTAATGGTAAGTACGGCTTCATCGACAAAACGGGCAAAATGGTGATCAAACCAAATTACGACGATGCCGGTAAGTTCAAGTGTGGGCTGGCTCTGGTGCAAGAGAAAGAAAAATGTGGTTACATTGACGCAGTGGGCACGGTGGTGTGGGAACCGATGGAGTAAGCGGGTATCCAAACACTTATCGGGTATCCCTGGGAACGCAGGCGTCCCGCCTGCCCCGTTGGACGATTATTGGGGGATTGCAGGGGTAAGAGGACGAGGCCATTGCTAGCTGTTAATCCGCTAGCCGCGATCTTCAGCCACTTAATGCCACAACCCTAAGGCAGGCGGGACGCCTGCGTTCCCAGGGGTGCCACCACCATACTTGTCTGCGTCACCGGCACCAGCGGCTTTTTCGGCGTATCGAAGCCCCAGGTGTTGTGGAACCAGGGGGCGCAGAAGAGCGCGATGACTATGCCGACGCGGGCGGCGTCGGCCAGAGTGAGATCGGCGAAGCTGCGCGTGGAGATGAGCAGGTTCCACCCAAATATCAGCGGCAACGCTGCCAGCGCCACCACCCAGCTACCCGCGTGGATATAGTGGTAGGCCATGGCGTTGATCACCATCCCCCCGCCCCAGAGCAGGCCGATCCACAGGATGAGCTCGGTATCAAATCCGCCGAAGAGCTTCAGGTAGCTAAGGCTGACGATGAGCGCGGCGGTGTAAATGGCCAGATAGACAGTAGACCAGATGACGGTATTGATTAGCAAACCCATCACCGACGGGCCACTGTGATACTGGTTGATCAGCTCGTCTGTGCTCTGTGCCACAGCGCTACCGAGGGAGATTACCAGCAGAAATATTAGCAAACTTAGCAGGTATTTGTTTCGCATAGCGCTTGACAACCCTTTCAAAACAGCCTAAACTACCAATGTTTAGTATACATAGCGGAATGGTATGATATAAACACTAGTTGACGGTAGTTACCATTCAACTTATAGTTTACACTGCAAGTGTGTGGAAAGGAAGAGCAAAATGAAATATGGAGCTGATGCGACGAAATTAGTGGGCAATACCCCGCTGGTACGCCTAAACCGCGTTACCGACGGCGCTGCCGGTATGGTGCTGGCGAAGCTGGAGATGTACAACCCGGCGAGCTGCGTGAAAGAACGCATCGCCGTGTCGATGATCGAGGCGGCGGAACGCGCGGGGTTGATCGGGCCAGATACCATCATTGTGGAGCCTACCAGCGGCAATACCGGTATCGGATTAGGCATGGTGGCGGCGGCGCGCGGCTACCAGTTGATATTGGTGATGCCGGAGTCGATGAGCGTGGAACGCCGCCAGGTGCTGAAGATATTCGGCGCCAAGCTGGCGCTAACCCCCGCCGCTGACGGCATGACCGGGGCGGTGAAATATGCCACTGAGCTGGCGGCCTCCGACAGCAAATACTTCCTGCCGCAACAGTTCAGCAATCCCGCTAATCCGGAAATCCACAAACTGACCACCGGGCCGGAGATCTGGAATGATACCGATGGTAAAGTGGATATATTCATCGCGGGCGTGGGCACCGGCGGCACCATCACCGGCGTTGGCGAGTACCTGAAGAGCCGCAACCCCAACGTGAAGATCATCGCCGTGGAGCCCGCGGCCTCGCCCACGCTCACCAGTGGCGGCAAAGGCCCGCATCCCTTCATGGGCATCGGCGCCGGTTTCGTCCCCGAGGTGCTGCGGCGTGACCTGCTCGATGAGGTAATCACGGTGCCCAGCGAGGCCGGCACGCAGATGACGCTGCGCCTGGCGCGCGAAGAAGGCCTCTTCGTCGGCATCAGCAGCGGCGGCGCAGCGTGGGCGGCAGTGGAAGTGGCGAAACGACCGGAGAATGCCGGCAAAATAATAGTAACCCTCTTCCCCGACAGCGGCGACCGCTACCTGAGCACGCCCACGTTTCAATCGGTGTTGAAGGAAGAGTGACTTAGGAAGTAGGAAGTAGGATATCACCACCGGGGTATCGTTTTCACCTAACCTCCATTCCCTTCCTTGCCGGGAAGGGGATGGGGATTAGGTGAAGCGTGCGCCCTACAGTTTTTCACCATCTTTGTAGCTTTCACCCGCCCTGGCGCGTGTTTGAACTTATTAACCTAAACGTGAGCTTCGCCCACAACCCGATCCATCTTCTAAATGGTTTTTGTTGACAACGTGGGTGTGGGGGCGCACGTTGTGATTAGCACGCGATTATAGCATTAATCTCCAACAATATTTCACCAATCATACAACAAAATCATCAGAAACATGGTATAAATAATAATAGGAGAAGATGGTAAGGAGGTGCGCATGGGCGATACCGTCCATAGCAATAATACTCTAGCGAAGCTGTCAGGCTATTTTGCTGTCGCAGTAGGCGTGACCGTGGTACTTGGCTGGCTCTTCGATATCGCCCCATTGAAGAGCGTATTGCCGGGCTTCATCATCATGAAGGCCAATACCGCTTTTGGCTTTATCTTGGCCGGTACCACGCTGGTGTTGCTGGCGGATTCCTCCGCTACTGCGTGGGCACGCCGGCTGGCACAGGTGTGTGCCGGGGCGGTGGCGCTACTGGGTCTGCTCACTTTGTGCCAGTATCTCTTCGGCGTCGATTTTGGCATCGACCAACTGCTCTTCCACGATCCTGCCGGTGCGGTGGCCCCCCTCTCCCCCGGGCGCATGGTTCCGCTTACGGCAATAAATTTCCTCGTGCTGGGGGCCGCGTTGTTGCTGGCGCAATATCATAAAAATATCAAGGCCATGCAGTGGCTGGGGGTATTTATCGGTTTTATGGGACTGGTACCACTTGTCGGATATCTGTATCGGGCAACTACCTTCATCGGTATCGGCATGCACACTGAGTTGGCCGTGCATACGGCCGTCCTCTTCATCATCCTGTCGGCAGGATTGCTACTATTATTCCCCACCGAAGGGATGATGCGGATAATGACCGGCGCTACCCCGGGCGGGTGGCTAATGCGACGGATGGCACCGTTTATTGTGGTAATTCCGCTGCTACTTGGCTGGCTGCGCATCCATGGCGAGCGTGCCGGATATTTTGAGAGCGCCCTCGGCACCGCGCTGATGATGATTACCGTGATACTGATATCGCTCATTATCATCTGGTGGGCTGCGCATAAGCTTGATAAAGACGATAACCAACGCCGACAAACTGATGCCCAAATGCGCTCCTCCGAGGAGCGTTATCGCCGCCTCTTCGAGTCAGCGCAGGACGGCATTCTCATCCTTGACGCTGATACTGGTGTGATCGTCGATGTCAATCCCTACCTGACACATATGTTAGGTTACACCCATGAGGAACTGCTCGGAAAGCGACTCTGGCAAATAGGCGCTTTCACTGATATTGTCGCCAGTGAAGAAGCATTCCTGGAATTACAGCGAAAAGAATATGTACGCTATGAAAATTTGCCGTTGGAAACCAAACATGGTAGTAGCGTAGATGTTGAATTCGTCAGCAACGTATATGAGGTCAACCACGGGAAGGTGATCCAATGTAACATCCGCGATATCACCATTAGGGTCAGGGCGGAGGCGCACCGGGCGCTGGCCATGCAGGTGTTGGCAACGTTGAACCGGAGCAACGATATCACCATGCTCGTGAAGGATATCCTGGCGCTCATCCAAAAAGCCACTGGCATCGAGGCGGTGGGCATCCGTTTGCGGGAGGGCGAGGACTATCCATATTATGAAACTAGCGGCTTACCCGATTCGTTCCTCAAGACCGAACGCTACCTCTGTGCGCGTGACAGTAATGGCGATATCATCCGTAACGAATGCGGGGTAGCGCAATTAGAGTGTATGTGTGGAAGCATTATTTGCGGACATGCCAGTGCGCAATTGCCGATATATACCGAACACGGGAGCTTCTGGACGAACAGCACAACCGAATTTATGGCGACAACCACCGAGGTGGAACGACCGCCCCGCATGCATAACCGGTGTATCAGCGCTGGATACGAATCAGTCGCGCTGATCCCCTTGAGTTCCGGCACTGACATCATCGGTCTATTGCAACTCAATGATCACCGGCGCGGGATGTTCACCGAAGAGATGGTTATGTCGTTAGAAGAGATCGGCGCGAGTATCGGCATTGCGGTGGCGCGCAAACGGATGGTGGAAAAGGTACGTGAGAGCGAGGTACGCTACCGCACCCTTGCTAATTCAGGGCAGGCACTTATCTGGACCTCGGGACTGGACAAGGCGTGCGACTACTTCAACGAGACTTGGCTTCAGTTCACCGGCCGGACACTGGAGCAGGAATTGGGAGATGGCTGGGTGGAAGGGGTGCATCCGGAAGACCTTGACCGTTGCATAAAAACCTACGTCACGGCCTTCTGCGTACGCGAGAAATTCAGTATGGTGTATCGCCTGCGGCATGCCAGCGGCGAATATCGATGGCTGCAGGACGACGGCACCCCCCGTTTCGATAGCGCCGGAATTTTTCTGGGTTATATCGGGCATTGCCTGGATATCACTGCGCGCAAACAGGCGGAGGAGGAAATCCACGCCTCGCGGGATTTGCTCCACACCATTATTGAAAGTGCGCCCATCCGTGTGTTTTGGAAAGATGCCGAATTACGCTATCTCGGCAGCAACAGCGTTTTTGCGCGCGATGCGGGGCTTTTGTGCCCGGAGGAGTTGATTGGCAAGGATGACTTCCAACTGAGCTGGCGCGATCAGGCCGAACTGTACCGTGCCGATGACAAATGGGTAATGGAGACCAACACGCCGAAACTCGGCTTCGAGGAGCCACAAACCACGCCCGACGGCCACCCTCTTTGGCTGCGGACGTCTAAAGTTCCGCTCTGCAATGCCGAGGGCAAAGTCATTGGTTTGCTGGGCATGTATGAGGACATCACCGAACGCAAACGGGCGGATGCGGAACACGAAACGTTGCAAACGCAGTTTGCGCAGGCACAGAAGATGCAAACCGTCGGCCAACTGGCCGCCGGGGTGGCGCATGACTTCAACAATCTGCTCACTGGGATCACCGGTTTCACCCGGTTCGCCTTCAATTCCGTACTGGAAGGGTCGCAGGAAAAAGAAGATTTGGAGGAGGTGCTCAAGTTAGCGAAGCGCGCGGCAGACTTGACCCACCAGTTGCTGGCCTTCAGCCGGCGGCAACCGCTGCAGCCAGTGGATATACATATCAACGGGCTGGTCAGTGACCTGGCGAAGATGCTGGGGCGGGTGCTGGGCGAGCATTTGAAGTTAAAGTTTGAGCTGGAGGCGACGCTGGACCTGGTGAAGATCGACCCGGGGCAGTTCGAGCAAGTGCTGGTGAATCTGGCCGTCAACGCGCGCGACGCCATGCCTGATGGTGGCGCACTGACTATCGAAACCGCCAATGTGACCCTGGATGAGGAATATGCCCGCGTTCATAATGGCACGATACCGGGGCCATACGTGATGCTGGCCGTCAGCGATACCGGTTGCGGCATGGATGCCGAAACCCTCTCGCATATGTTTGAGCCATTCTACACCACCAAAGGTGTCGGCCAGGGCACCGGGCTGGGGCTGGCGACGGTATACGGCATCGTCAAGCAACATGACGGCAATATCTGGGTGTACAGCGAGGAAGGTATGGGGACTACCTTCAAGGTCTACCTGCCGCAGGTAATTGAAGAGACTGACGTCATGGCTGTTGCGCCGGCAGCGGTATCATACACCGGCAGCGAGACGATCCTCGTTGTCGAAGATGACGCCGTTGTGCGCGAAGTCGTGCGGCGAAACCTGGAAGCATATGGATATCAGGTATTCACCGCCGCACTACCCTCACTGGCCGAAGTCATACTGGAAGAGAAGGGTGATGAGATCACTCTCCTTCTCACTGATATGATGATGCCGGAACGCAGCGGATCTCAGCTATATGAAGCGCTACGCACGCGGTATCCACGCTTGCGTGTGCTCTACATGTCCGGGTATACTGAAAACGCTATCGTAGATCACGATATTATTAGTTCGGGTGCCCCGTTCATTCAGAAGCCATTCACGGCGGAGATGCTCGGGAAAATGGTTCGATCAGCATTGGATAGGTAAAGATGATACCGTCAGAGAAGACTAACATTATAACGCCTGACATCCTCATCCTGGTAGTGGATGATGAGGAGTTCATCCGCCGGCTGGTATCTCGCAACCTGAAGGAACAAGGATACGGGTACGGATTTAGTTGCGTGCTGGCTGAGAGTGGTGCGGCGGCGCTCGTGGAGTTGGCCGCCCGCCCGTTTTCGCTAATGATCACTGACCTGATGATGCCCGGCATGACCGGGCTGGAACTGCTGGCGGCAGCGAAACAAGTGCAACCGGATATCGCCGTGGTCATGCTGACCGGGGTGGATAGCTCTTCGACGGCCGTTGAAGCGCTGGCGCAGGGGGCCTACGGATATGTGATAAAGCCGTTCCAGTCTAACGAACTGCTGATCAACGTGGTCAATGCATTGCGCCGGCGCGATCTGGAGATACTACGTAGCTCCTATGAGCGGCAACTGGAACAAGAGGTTTTTGAACGCACCCGCGATATCCATGAGCGCGAAGAGGAGATCACCCTGCGGCTGGTATCGGCGTCCGAGTACCGCGACAACGAAACCGGGACGCACATCCGCCGCATGGCCCTCTATGCCGCATTGCTGGCGCGGGACCTGGGCTGGGCAGAAGACCAGGTGGAGCTGATGCGCCTGGCGGCCCCCATGCACGATATCGGCAAGATCGGGATACCCGACAGCATCCTGTTGAAGCCGGGGAAACTCACCCCGGAAGAAGAACAATTGATGCAACAGCACACTATCATCGGCACCCGGATACTGGAAGGTTCTGTGTGTTCGCTGTTGCAAATGGCGCAGACGGTGGCACTCAACCACCACGAAAGATGGGATGGCTCCGGCTACCCCAACCGGCTAGCAGGTGAAATGATACCCGAATGTGCGCGTATCGTGGCAATAGCCGACGTCTACGATGCCCTGCATTCTGACCGAATATACCGCCGGGCATTCTCCGAAAC
>JBBRXO010000057.1:0-17676 GCA_038248345.1 Armatimonadota bacterium
GGATGATGGGGACATTGGCGCGGGCGGCGATCATCGCCGCGCCCAGCTCCGGCTGTTGCAGCCGGCCCTGGTCTTTGCTGGTGCCGCCCTCAATGAAGATCAATAGCCCCTGCTCCGCCATCAATAGCTCATGCGCCTTGCGTAGCGCCTCGCGATCCGCCGTGCCCCGGCGTACCGGGAAAGTGCCGAGCGCGGTGATCAGGCCGCCGAAGTATTTATTATGGAATAGCTCCGCCTTAGCCATAAAGAATATCTTGCGCGGCGATCCACACCCGGTTAGCGGGGGATCGAGGTAGCAGGTGTGATTAGGCGCGACGATAAACCCGCCGGTCTTCGGAATATTCTCACGACCATAAACGCGCAAGCGGCCTAACAGGATAAATACCGTGCGGCATAGCTCACGAACAAGAAAATATAGCATGGTGCTCCTAAGGTAAGAGTTTCTAGTTCCTAGTTCCTAGTTCCCAGTTTCAAGTTCAATGTTTATCTGGGGCGGTGCCCAAGGCTGTTATCCATAAGTGCTATGCCAAGTTGGCTATCCGGCAACCACCGCGAAGCGGTGATGGAATCTAGCCCTGGGTATGAATCGCCTCCGATATACCCGCTCTGAAAGGATGGTGGAAATATGTTTCCGTCACCGCTTCGCGGTGAAATATTTATGGATAATTGATAGGGCGCTGCCCCAGGTCAACATTGAACTTGAAACTAGAAACCAGGAAACCAGGAACCAGAAACTAGAAACTAACTAAAGCAATCCGCCCAGTCCACCGGGCAGTTTCATGCCGCCAGTGAGGGCGCCCATGCTCTCTTCTCGGATAGCTTGTGCGGAGGTGATAGCCTCGCTTACGGCGGCAACTACCAGATCCTGCAGCATTTCCACATCATCGGGATCCACCACTTCGGGCTTAATGATAACCTCCAGCAGTTTGCCCAGTCCGTCGGCCGTGGCCACTACCATGCCGCCGCCAGCGCTACCCTGGATTCGCTTCTCGGCCAGTTCTTCCTGGATGCGCTCCGATTTGCGCTGCATTTCTTCCATTTGCTTCATGAGCATTTTGCCCATGTTACCGCCGCCACCGCCGCCGCCCATTCTGCCGAAACCCATAAAAATATCCTCCTACGCCTTAGCGCCCATATTTACCCCTGAAGCATACGAGAAAAGCGAGTTAGATGCAAGAGGTGACGACGCAATTGCCTCGGAGCAACCTGCCCCTCGCTGATGACAATAGGTTCATTGTGGCATGGGCGTCTAGCCCATGCCACGATCACTTGCAAAACAGATTATTATTGTGGGTTGTGGGCTAAGCTTACGTCAGGAATTACCGCATTTCCTTCCGTGCGGAACGGAGCGGCGGGGTACCCTTCTACATTGGTCAGATTGCACACGGGGTTGTCAGCCCAGGCATAACGCAACGCCACGGGAGTGGTGATTTTATCGCTCTGCACTGTCACGGTATCACCGTCGATGCTGGCCGTCGCCCAGACGAAACGATGATCCGCACCGGCAATGGCAAAGCCTTTCAGAGCCCCGCCTTTGGCGAGCAAGCCTTTACCAATCTGTGTGAAATGAAGACGCATGAGCGGGCCATCGATCTTTACACTATCGCAAACCGGGCCGCTATACACCATCTTCTCATTATACACGCGGGCAAGCGCCACCAACGCCAGGCGCAGACCGACATCCTGCTTATTCAGCGGATGAATGTTGCCCGCTTCGCCGATATCAATAGTCACCGCCATCTCAGTATGAGGGGTGGTAGCCGCCACCACGGCCTGCGCTTCTCGCAGTGCCGCCCAGTTACTCTCGGAAGGATCAGCTTGAGTTGCCATGAAATTCGGCAGTTGTACGATCAAAAATGGAAGGTCTGGCTGTTTCCAAGCCGTACGCCAACCGGTAATCATTGCGGGGAGCAGGTGCTGGTAACGCGCCGGATTCCCCGCATTGGACTCGCCCTGATACCAGAGAAAACCGCCGACGGGGACGTTAGTCCACGGTGCAACCATGCCCATATAGAGAGTCATAGGTATTTGCTGAGGCGGCCAGCTTTCTTCGATGGCATATTTCCACCCGCCCGCCAGTGACTGGCTATCTGCAGGAGTGTTGGCGAGCACAATGCTCATTTGCTCCGGGGTACCGACGATGCCGCCATCACCGAGTTGATCGGTGATACGTACAGCAATGACAGCACGGCCGGCTTTGACTGCTTCGGCAGGAACGGTGTAATGACGTGGTGTTTTCCACACATTCGGGGTGTCGACATCCAGGCCGCCGATACGTTGACCATTGAAATAGGTATCGTCGCCATCGTCGATAGGCCCGAAATTGACCGTGAGCTCTTTGCCCGCCCAAGCCGCCGGAATCGTCACTTCACGGCGGAACCATACACAACCGTCCAGTTTATCCATGCCCTGACCACTCTTCTCCCAGGCGCCAGGTAAGTTCATCGTTTTCCAGGCTGCATCTGCAAAATCTGGCAATTGCCAGCCGCTAGAGTCTATGGCCGCTGGATAATTAGCGGCTTCGCGGGTGTACTGATCGTCCAAATTACGCAATTCGGGGTCGATCGCAATCCCCTCCCGGTTTATCCAACACTCAATTGATGTGGCGCCTACGGCGGATACCACTATTCCTACCGGGATTTTTAACCGCTGCTGGAGTTCGCGGGCAAAGAAATATGCCACTGCCGAAAATTGTGGTGCATTATCGGGGGTACAAACCTTCCATGCGCCAACTTCCCAGGTTTTTACTGGCTTGATCCGCGGCTGCATTGATGTCTGGAAAACGCGAATTTGCGGATTAGCAGCCGCAGCAATCTCTTTTTCGGCGTTTTGCGCTGACGCCAATTCAAAAGCCATATTAGATTGCCCCGAACAGAACCAGACTACGCCGATCAACACATTAGAAAAGGTGACGGTGTTTTTCCCTTCTACGACCAGCTTATGCGGCCCACCAGCACCTAAAGGAGCCAAGGATACGCGCCAGTTTCCGGTCTCATCAGCGATTACGCTCGCATTTTCACCGGCGAGTTGTACCGAAACATTTTCGCCCGGATCCGCCCAGCCCCAAATAGGGATATTCGTATCCCGCTGCAACACCATGTTGTCGCCGAATTGTACCGGCAAACTTACATTGGCAAATGCTGGCACACACAACAGCAAAAATACGGCTGTCAGCATGAGAGATAAAGCTTTCATATGTCCCCTTCATGTGGGTATTGCCCACAAACCTGGATATTTATCTGTCCCGCAAGGAATGAACCCACACCACGCCCTAAAGGACGTGGCTAACAACTGCAAGCACCCTGAAGGGCGCTATCTTCGATCCGAAAATAACTTCCTCAAATTGCCCGTTCTCATCGGCGAGACACCCATGCCATGTGCGTACATGCTAGTACTCTTCCTTACTATCCGTCAATAGCGCTATTCCTTGCCATTACCCCGCAATGAACACCAGCGGTACCAGCCCGACGGTGGGACGGCCTTGCACGGTTATCTCCAGCGTTCCGCGCATGATGGCGGTGAGGATGGTGCCGGGCACCAGTGTTACACTCACGGTTTCTGTGGGTGGATGATGGCGGAGCGATACGTGCTGCTGCTGGGCGGGAAGAATTTGCCAGCCTTCCGGTAGCTGCCAGGCGATATCCGCGTGCTGGCAACTGGGCATCAGGTTCAGCAACGTCACTGTTACCGGGAAGGGTACCCCTGGCTGTACCTTTGGTTCGCGCTGATAATCCAGGGTTACTATGGTGTGAACAAAGTCGAACTCCACCGCATAGGGGGATTTGGCCCAGATCTCCTGCGCAGCGCCGGTATCCGCTAGCGATTGCAGGTGTTCTGCAGCGACCACAGTCGGGCTATCATAAAAAGTAAAATCTGTGCCATAGGTGAGGAGCGCGATCTCCGCCTGTCGCTGCACCTGTTCGGTTAATTCCATGATAGTGCGCGGCAGCGTGAAGATGGATCCGCGGTCGATAGCGATGGTAATTATGCGTTCACCAATCGGCTCGACCCATTCTTTCGGGATGCCTTCACCCCCGCAGAGAATTCCAAGGAGCGCGCCCAGAGTGGCGCCGGTACAATCGGTGTCGTCGCCACAATTTACCGCCAAGGTGATCGACTTGCCGAAGTCACCGCAACCATAAAGCCAGCCGAGAATGACGAATGCGACGTTGGCCGGGGCCTGGAACCACCCCAGATCGGCGCTGTCCGCTACCACACGATTGCGGGCATCCAACCACGGTACCCCCTGTGCATAGGACTCGCGGACGATGGCGATGCTGCGCGCGACACGACAATCGGCGGGGATCTTTGCCAGCGCAATGCGCAGCAACTCTTCTCGATCACTGATAATGAAGGCGGCGCTTTCCAACGCAGCGATGAAGATGGCCGCATAGGTGCCCTCGCCGCCGCCATGATCGACACTGGCATCGGCATAGGCGTATTTGATGGCGATATCGGGAAGTCCAGGGGCCAGACACGCCCATATCTCGGTCCGGATCCACGCGCCATTAGAATGTTTCCAGCGCGCGTTCTCGTACTCGCCCGAGAGCGGCGGAATCAAGCCAACACGCATATTTGACTTGCAGACGCCATATTCATTCCAGAAAGGAGGAATGAAATTCAGCCAATACTCACCCAAAAGTTGGTTGGTAATTGCACGAACACCCCGATCCTGCACCGCCCGCAGCCAGATAAGCTGCAAGTCCAGATCATCGTTAGGCAGCGGCTCATTGGAGTTGTGGGTGTAGCCGGTGGCGTCATTTGTCTGCTGTTGCCCCTCAAATGGTGCCCCCAGCGTGCCGCCGATGTTCTTGCCCAGCCAACACCCATACATTTTATCGCGGAATTCCGCCCGATTTAGTCCCATAGACATAGCTGATAGCTCCTTGAAAATTAGTTCCAAATTCCAGGTTCCAAGCCCGACACTCCGGCATAAATACCAAGGTGACACTTTATAATACCATAATAACATGAAAAATAGCAGAATATTCGCAGTAAACGGCCAATCATCTGCTTTCCCTATTGAATCCATGCGATATAAGGCCTCGTCAAAAAAAAGGATTTCCCATAGCCAAAGTCTAACATATCGTAGTACCAATTGAGTATCGGAGATATAACATGCGAAAATGCCCTTATTGTAGCTGTGAGTGTGATGTGGCCGAGGTCTTTTGCCCGAAATGCGGGCGTGAGATGCCGGCGCCTTATGAGACCGCGCAGACGGAGGATGATGGCTACGACCAAGGAGATTTCGCCAATCCGTTGCCGGTGCGCGGTGCGCAACCGAAACTGGTTGATATTGCCACCGTGCCACCGGAGGAGCTAGCAGAGATAACGCAGCAGCTGGCGAACGCCGGGCTGGCCTTTGCCATGCACCCGGATCCGCAGATGCCGGGCTTCCGCGATTATGTCGCCCAGCTGGGCGGCGTGCATATACTGGTACGTGAGGAAGATGCCCCGGTGGCTTGGCAGGTTCTTGATCGAGTACAGGTACCGGTGACCGAGCAGACTATCCTCTCCGGTGCCGAGATTATCATCGGCGATACCTCTTTCAATCCAGGCACCATGGTGATGGCGCGCGGCAAAGTGCTGGAGATACTCAACTTCGCCATGCCCGACCCGGAAAATGGGGCGAAATACCTGGATTTATCCGGCCATATCATCGCCGCCGGGTACATCGATGTGCATATGCACGGCCTGCACGGCATCGATGCCACCGGCGCAACCACTGAGCAGTTCATTGCGCTGGCGCAGACTGCCGCGCAATACGGCCTCACCGGCATCGTCCCCACCACCTACGCCTGCCCGGTAGCGACCATGGCGGCAACGCTGGCGGCATTCCGCACCGCCCAGGCGAGTGAATACAGCGGGGCGCGCCTGCTGGGCTTGCACCTGGAAAGCAGCTTCATCAGCCCGGAGTATTCTGGCGCTCAACCGAAAGAATTCATCTTCACCCCGGACAGCGCTGAAGGCGTGCAGCTGCGCGCACTGCTGGCCGACTATGCCGATGTGGTGAAGATCGTCACCCTGGCCCCGGAGCTGCCGGGCGCTATCGAGCTGACCGAGGAGCTGGTTGCCCTGGGCATCATCGTCAGTCTGGGTCACTCCGGCGCTGATTACGACACCAGCATCGCGGCCATCGAGGCGGGGGCGACCATGGCCACCCACCTCTTTAACCGGATGCCCGCGCTGCACCATCGCACCCCCGGGCTGCTGGGGGCAGCGCTGGAGCGTGATGAAATCTTTGCCGAATTCATCTCCGACGGGCAACACCTGCATCCGGCGATCATCTCCATCATCATCACCGCCAAAGGCGGCGAACGCTGCGTGATGATCTCCGACGCCCTGCCGATGACGGGCAACGACGATGGCCCGGCCATCTTCGCCGGAGAAAATGTCATCACCCGCGACGGTGCCGGCTACACCGCTACCGGCAAGTTGCTGGGCAGCGCCACCGCCCTCGACGGCGGCCTGCGCTATCTGGTAGAGACAGTAGGCTGGGACCTCGGCGAGGCGCTGGCCATGACCTCCGCCACCCCCGCCGCCGCCCTCAACCGTCCCGACCTGGGCCGCCTGCTGCAAGGAGCAACGGCCGACTTGGTGGTGTTGAATCAGGAATTAACGCCCGTGCTGACGATCGTGGAGGGTGTAGTAGTGTTTGACGGACGGTAAACCTAACCAATTGTAGGGGCACAAGGCTTGTGCCCATGTCGTAACCATACCTTCAATAGGTCATTTCTTCCATACCCTTTGTAGGGGCACATGCCATGTGCCCCTACAAAGGGTAAATAAGCCCCATTCATGGGGCGCATGACGATAGCCCCGGTATTTATGCCGGGGTGTCGGGTTTGGAACTATTTTCGAAGGAGTCACCATGCTACCATCATTCACCGTGTTGAAAAACATCCTCGCTACCACTATCGCCAGCAAGGCGGAACAGGGGCATATCGTCGACGGGCTGACCGAGGAGCTGGCCGGCTTGCCGGAGAGCTACGACGCTTATCATGCCTTCGCGCTGAAGGTCGCCGATTTGCCGGTGCGCGCGGACTGGCCCTATGTGGAGCCGAACTCGCTGGAGGAGATTCTGGCGGAGTGTGACCCGACGCGCCCCACTGGAGCGGTGGGAGCCATTGACCTGGCGGACAGCGCACGGCGCGTGGAGGCGGGTTTCCTCGGTTCGGTATGCGGGTGTGTGCTGGGTAAGCCGGTGGAAGTGGATCCGACGCTGGCGGAGATGCGCGCGGCGCTGGAGGCCACCGGTGACTGGCCGCTGAATGACTACATCAGCGAGGCCACGCTGGCGAAGCTGGGGCGGCGGCATGGCAGTTGGCCGGAGACTACCCGCGGCAATATCAGCTACGTTGCCCCCGATGACGATGTGAACTACACCGTGCTTGGGATGATTATGCTGGAAGAAAATGGGGTTAAGCTGCGCAAGGAGAACATACGCGACGCCTGGCTCTATTATCTGCCGGTCTCCACCACCTTCGGGCCAGAGCGCACTACGCTGATTAAGGCGGCGATGAGCACGCAGGCGAAGCTGAATCCGGCGGAATTTGACGAGTGGACGCGCGTATTCAATCCGCTCGAGGAGTATTGTGGGGCGGTGATCCGCGCCGACTCCTACGGCTACGCCTGCCCGGGGCAGCCCTCGCTGGCGGCGGAGTTGGCCTACCGCGATGCCTCATTCACTCATCGGCGCACAGGGATCTACGGCACCATGTTCGTGGCCGCCGCCATCGCCTGCGCCCAAGTGATGAGCGACCGGCTGGCGATATTCGCCACCGCGCTCCAGTTCGTGCCACAGCGCAGCCGTTTCTACCAGATCGTCAGCGACTCGCTCAACGAGATCAGCCAGGCCAGCGACTGGCTCGACGGGTACAACAGGATTCACCGCAAATATAAAGAGTACACCCACTGCCGCATTTACCAGGAGATCGGCACCCTCATCAACACGCTGCGCTTCGCCGAGAATGTGGGCCACGGCATCTGCCTGCAGGTGATGCAGGGCAACGATACCGACAGCTTCGGCGCCACCGCCGGTTCATTGCTTGGCTGCTACTTCGGCCCCGGCCACCTGGAGGAGCGCTGGGTCGCCCCCTTCCACGACGATCTGCGCACCGCCCTCGCCTGCTTCTTCGACCGCTCGCTGACGGGCGTCGCCCAGCGCATGGGCAAACTCCCCGCCCATATGGCAGCCGCCAGCGCAGCAGCGGTGAAAGAAGAGCACGAAAGGGATGCGGGAACCGGGCTTTAGTCTGTTATTCAGCCGACAAAAGAACAATTTATCAGTATCGTTGTCTAACACTTAAACATGGAGTATTTGGGGCACAAACGTTGATCTACCTACCCCCCCGGCACCCTTCCCCGTCGCAGATCATGAGCTTGCCGAATGGCAGGGAAGGGACTGGTGGTTAGGTAAAACCAATGGGGCAAAGTGCCCGAAAAATCTATTTTCAATGGAGATTAACATGATTACCAGACATCTTGAAACAAAGACTTTGTTACGGGCGACGGTGCAGCACGCACAAGTAGTGGATGTGACGAATACACAACTTCTGCTATCCACTCGGGCGACGTTAGCGTCAAAACAGGCGATCTCATCGGCAAATAGCGAGATGCTGACGGCGCGCCACCGTTCCGGAATCGGCGACGAATTGGCCGGGCGGATACTGCTGGAAGCCGTGGCCGATGATGTGTTGCGTGTGCGTTATGTTGAGAGCGATGCCGTGCTGGCTCATGATACGCCGATGGTCGTCGGCACCTTCGCCGGGCCGGCTACTTGTGTAATTACCGCCCATGATGCGCACGGGGCCGTGGTGACGACGACGGACGCCCCCGCCTATTGGGAGCTGCGTACTACCAAAATGCGCGTCGTAATTCACCTCTCTCCTTATCGCTTGGAGCTATTTGATGCCCAGGGAAAACGCTGTTGCGGTGTCGGGGGAGCGGAGAAGGATTATTTCTGTAATTGGGATGCGTATAACACCGGGCTTTGTCATTCGTCGGATGGTACCCGGCAGGTGGCGGTGGAGTCGTTTGACTTAACATCCCAGGAAGCGATCTACGGGTTCGGGGAAGATTTCCTGGACTTGAACAAGCGCGGCCACACAATCGACCTGGATATTATCGATGCACTGGGCGTCACTACCACACGCTCATACAAAAGCATCCCTTTTTTTGTCAGCGCCAACGGATACGGTGTCTTCTTTAACCATTCCAGCCGCATGACAGCCTGGGTGGGCAGCATGAGCGCCGCCGATATTCAGATCGCCGCTGAAGATGACTTCCTTGATTACTATATTTTCGTCGGAGATATCAAGCAGGTGCTCAATCGTTATACCGACCTCACCGGGAAAGGGCAATTGCCGCCACAATGGACCTTCGGCTATTGGCAGAGCAAAATCAGCTACTCCTCGGCGGAGGAGACAGTGGAGATTATCCGCCAAATGCGCAAGCACGAAATCCCCTGTGATGTCATCCACCTGGACACCAACTGGTTCAAAGCTGACTGGTACTGCGACTTGCAATTCGATCCAATTCGTTTCCCGGATCCGCCGGGATATCTGGCCGAACTGGCCTCACTGGGGGTAAAAGTTTCACTCTGGCAGTTGCCGTACATCCCGGAAGGATCACAGCTATTCGCCGATCTGGCTGCGGTTGAGGGATTGGTAAAAACGTCCACTGGTGATATCTATAATGTCGGCATCTGTTTCACCCCCGGATTCTCCGGGGTGGTTGGCGTCGTCGATTACACTAATCCGGCGGCGGTGCGGGTGCATCAGGGCTATTTTCGGCAGTTATTCCGTATGGGAGCAAAGGTGATCAAAACGGATTTTGGCGAATCCGCGCCGCTGGATGGCGTCTATTTTGACGGCACCCCCGGCCACCAGATGCACAACCTGTACCCTCTTCTGTACAATCAAGCGATTGCCGCTGTGACGGAGGAAGAAACCGGCGCGGCCGTAGTCTGGGCACGTTCTGCCTGGGCGGGCAGCCAACGTTTCCCCTTGCATTGGGGAGGCGACAACAGCCCCAACAACTGGAATATCGCCCCGCAGATCGCAGGTGGGCTCTCCTTCGGTATGTCTGGTTTTCAATTCTGGAGCCAGGATATCGGCGGTTTCCTGGGGGCGACGAATGACGAATTGCTCATCTGCTGGTTTAAGGCGAGTATGTTCCTGTCGCATAGCCGCATTCATGGCGAAGGTGATCGCGAACTTTACAAATTCGCCCCGGAAACCGTACGCATCTGCCGCGACTTCCTGAACCTGCGCTATCGTCTGATGCCCTACATCTACGGCATGGCCCGCCGCTGCGTGGAATCATCGCTGCCCATGGCCCGTCCATTAGTCGTGGAATACCAACAAGATCTGAACACCTGGAGCATCGCTGACGAATACCTCTTCGGCGACAGCATACTCGTCGCCCCCATCTTTGATGGTACTAGCACGCGACGCCTCTATCTGCCGGAAGGCACCTGGACAGACTGGTGGACGAGCGAGGCGATAACCGGAGGGCGGTGGATCACCGCAACAACCACGCTGGAAACCACCCCGCTATACGTGCGCGAAGGTGCGATTATTCCGCTGGGGCCGGTACAGCAGTACATCGGCGAACGTGTCACCACTGAGATTGAACTCGTCATCGCCCCCTTCACTGGTGATGACTGCACCCAGTTCACCATCCCCATTAATGACACCTGGATACCCTGCACCTACAGCGCCGTGAACGGAAAACACGAGGTAACGCACGGAGAGACACCGGTAGCCATAACGGTTCGTTATCTTAAGCCTTGTTGAGGTAATATGTTGGGAATGCTCCTGGGAACGCCCCTTTGTCTGAACCCAGATTTTCATGATTATAAGGATTCCCCTGATAATTGAGCCGTGGGGTCGATGAGATATTCCCCCTGAGCAGGAAATTATCAAAAAAATCCTTATAATCCCATAAATCCGGGTTCAGACGACGGCGCCGGTGTAATAGCTATCACCTCAATAACCACCCCGAAGCACGCCAAGTCGTAACATCCTTCACCATCCCCCAATTATTCTCCTATAGGCTGCAGCAGTCCGTCGAGGGTTAGCGTTTCACCGGGGGTGGTTTGGTAGGTCTGCACGTGCGCGCCGGTGCGTAGGCGGCAGGGGCCGCCCAGGAGCGAATGGAGGGTGAGACTGGTGAGGTCGCCGTCTGCCCAGTGGAATTCCAGGATAAAACCGCCGCGGGCGCAGAGGCCACGGGCCATCCCCTGCGGCCAAGCGTCGGGCAAGGCGGGGAGCAGGTGCAGCTCGCCCTGATGACTCTGCAGCAGCATCTCGACGATGCCCGCGGTACCGCCGAAGTTGCCGTCGATCTGGAAAGGTGGGTGATCGTCAAAGAGATTGGGCAGCGTGGATTTCGCCAGCAAGGCCTGCAGATTTGCGTAGGCGCGGGTACTGTCCTGCAAGCGTGCCCAGAAATTAATAATCCACGCCCGGCTCCACCCGGTATGCCCACCGCCGTGCGCCAGGCGGCGCTCCAGGGTGGTGCGCGCGGCGGTGGCCAACTCCGGTGTGGTGAGCGGCGAGATCATATCTCCTGGATACAAGGCGAACAGGTGCGAGATATGCCGGTGTCCGACCTCAATCTCCGCAAAATCCTCCGGCCATTCCATCAGCTGCCCGTGCTGGCCGATGCTCGGTTGCGGCAGGCGCAGGCGTGCCGTCTCGATCTGCTGGCGGAACTCGGTATCCACGTCCAATGTCTCGCCCGCCTGCAGGCAGGCGCGAAAGAGCATCTCCAGAATCTGGCAATCCATGCTGGCGCCAGCGCAGAGTGTCCCCTGTTCTCCATTGGGCAGCAGGTAGGTGTTCTCCGGCGAGCTGGTGGGGCTGGTCACCAGGCGACCCTTTGCGTCCTCGACGAGGAAGTCGAGGAAGAACAGGCTGGCCTCTTTCAACGTGTCATAGCTACGCGCCAGGAACGCACGGTCACCGGTGAAGGCAAAATGCTCCCATAAATGCAGGCTGAGCCAGGCGCCGCCCATCGGCCAGAAGGAAGAGGAGAGATTCCGATCCGTCGGGGTACAATCATGCCAGAGGTCGGTATTGTGGTGACAAACAAATCCCCGGCAGTTATACATTTCGCGGGCGACCTTGCGCCCATTGACGCGGATTCCTTCGACCAGATCAAATAGCGGGCCGGTCATCTCGGGCAGATTGCAACTTTCCGCGGGCCAGTAATTCATCTGAGTATTGATATTGATGGTATATTTGCTGCCCCAGGAGGGGGTGAAGCTATCGTTCCAGATGCCTTGCAGGTTGGCCGCCAGGCTGCCCGGCCGGCTGCAGGCTATGAGCAAGTAGCGCCCGTAATGGAAGTAGAGGGCATCCAGTCCTGCGTCAACGGCGCCTTCGCGTACCCGTGCTAGCCGTTCATCAGTGGGTAATCCGCCGCGATCATCGGCGTGCGGGGCGAGGGAAAGCTCCACCCGGTTGAAGTACGGCTGGTACTCCTCCAGATGACGGGCGCGCAGAGCCGCCCACCCCTGCGCAGCGGCATGTTGTACCCGGCTGCGGCTGATGCTGCCGGGGTCAGCCTCGCGATAGCTGGTAGCAGCGGCCAGCACCAGCGTGACGGCATCAGCACCTTCGATGATGAGCGTCTCCCCCAAGGAGCGTAGCGTGCCGCCTTCCACCGTAGCGCGCAGGGTGCAGGCAAAGCGCACACCACCTTCGCCGGAGGCTGCGCCGGACATGGTCAGCGCACAGCCATCTTCCGGGCACAGTGTATCGGAATAGCGGCTTGAGTAGCTATCCATCGGGCCGCGTTGTATTCGAGCATGAAGCGAGAGAGCTCCGGGCTGGTCGGCAGTGATGCGCATGGCAAAGACCTGGTCAGGATTACTGGTCAGGTGTTCGCGGGTGTAGGTTGTCGCGCCCACGCGGTAGCGCACGCGCACGACGGCGTCATTTAAGTCGAGTTCGCGCTCATACTCCGTCGTCGCCTCGTCATTATGGGCGAAGGAGAGCAGCAGATCGCCCAGCGGCTCGTAGTGACGCATGCTATCCGGGATGCCCGAGAGCGCGTCAAGTGTCAGCGTGTGCGCTTCCGCCAGCCGACCAGCAAAGAGCAGGCGGCGGATTTCCGGCAGTGTCGCCAGCGCATCGGGATTAATCCGATCACGCGGCCCACCAGCCCACACGGAATCCTCGTTGAGCTGGATGCGCTCCTCCGCCACATTGCCGAAGACCATCGCCCCCAGCCGCCCGGCGCCCAGTGGTAACGCTCGCGTCCACTCCGTGCCCGCAGGCTCGCGATACCATAAATGCCCGGACTGATCTGCTGAATTTATCATTATGTCCTATCCTTTATTGCGCCACACCGGTGGCCGCCACGATTTCGCCGTAGAAAAGCTGGTGGTAGTCCTGCTGGGGGTAGTTTTTTTCCAGAGTGGGGTCGATGAACAGTTCGGGGTTCACGACGTCACGGTAGATAATGCGACACTCCAGGGTAAGGATGCTTTGCTCGATGGAGGGCGTGTGCACACTGCCGGAAGCGATGGGAGTGAGGCCAGTGGCGGCGAATTTATCGCCATCGCGCCCGGAGGTACTGCCACAAATGCGCAACGCCTCGCCCCATTCCTCGCCAAACCAGTTCACCGTGAAGTCGGGCAGGCGATTTATGAATGTCCAGGTATGGCGCACCGGGCGCACCATCACCATCATGATAGGCCGCCCCCACATGATTCCAAAGGTGCCCCAACTGATAGTCATCGGGTTGGCATCAGCAGGCCCTGCGCCGCACACCAGCAACGTCCCGAGTGGGTCGAAGCTGGTAAATGGCTGCAACACCAACTCGGCGATAGGAATAATCTGTTTCTCCATATTCGTTTCCCCTTGCGCAAACAAACTAGCAGGATAAAAACCCCAAAATAAAACTTCGCCAGTATACCAGTAGATTCCTTGTTTGTGAAAGAGACTATCGTAGCATGGGTGTCCCGCCCATGCTACGATAGCGCGTGGTGAAATCATTTTGCTTCCGGATTTGGAATTTGAAACTTAATACCTACTTCACCTCCGGTGCCCAGGTTATATCTTCAACTGGAAATTTCGTTTCCAATATAACATTGGTATCCATCTTTGTAGTATCTGCCCAATCCCACTTATATGAACGCTCATTCAAGGAGCCAAGCGTTAATACAATCTGGGATTATTCACACTATTACCACTACTTGCGCTCATTGTTATAGGCACAGTTCACTAATTACCAAACATACCTAGCAAATAAGTAGATAATCTGAATGGCTCGAAAGTGAAACACAAGTAGTTGTGATTTTTTTCACAAATCTATTGACAGGCGAATCTTATGCGTGTACATTGTGAATAGTTTCACAATGTCGAGTTGCGGAACGAAGGAGGAACAGGAAATGGCGACACAGGAAAAAGCTAAAGGGGCGGCTGAAGCCGCATGTACCCAGGCGATCAGTGAGATTGATGGCCTTGTCTCCCGTGCCCTGACGGCACTAGAGGCATTTGAAAGTTTCACCCAGGAGCAGGTTGATGTCATTGTCAAGGCTATGGCACTGGCAGGGGTGACAAAACGCCTGGAGCTGGCGCGTCATGCGGTGGACGAAACAGGCATGGGGGTATTTGAAGACAAGGTAACAAAGAACCTCTTCTCTACTGAATTCATCTACCATGACATAAAAGATGTAAAGACTGTGGGGGTTATTGAGACAGACGACGAGGAAGGCATCGTTAAAATTGCCGACCCAGTTGGCGTGCTAGCTGGTATCACCCCAGTGACCAACCCCACATCTACGACCATGTTCAAATCGCTGATTGCCATGAAGACGCGCAATCCGATTATCTTCGCCTTCCACCCGAAAGCGCAGATGTGCAGTGCCGCCGCCGCCCGCGTAATGCTGGATGCTGCCGTGGCTGCTGGTGCCCCACCTTACTGTATCCAATGGGTAGAGACACCTTCGGTAGAGGCGACGGATATGTTGATGAAACATCCCGGCGTCTCACTTATCCTCGCTACTGGCGGCAGCAATATGGTAAAAGCCGCCTACAGCTCGGGCAAGCCCGCATTGGGCGTGGGGCCGGGTAACGTCCCGGTATATATTGAAAAAACTGCTAATATCAACATGGCGGTAAATGACATAATCCTTTCCAAAACCTTCGACAACGGCACCATCTGCGCTTCGGAACAGTCGGTAATCGTCGATGAAGATATTGCCGAGCAGGTATTAGCCCGCTTTGTGGAGCAGGGTGCCTACGTGCTCTCCGCCGACGAGGCGAAGCGGGTAGAGAAACTGGCCATAGACGAAAAGCGCGGAAGTATGTCTGCCGCCGTGGTAGGGCAACCAGCAAGCAAAATTGCCGAGCTAGCGGGGATAACCAACGCTCCTGAAAAGGTTAAGGTGCTAATCGCCAGGCTAGAAGGTGTAGGGCCGCAAACTCCCTTGAGCCGCGAGAAGCTCTCGCCCATCCTGGGATTCTATGTTGCCAAAACCACTGATGAAGCAATCAGCATTGCTGACAAACTGGTGCATTTCGGCGGTATGGGGCACTCGGCTGGCATATTCTCCAACGACGCCGCCGTCATCAGCGCGTATAGCAAGAAGATCACCACCGGGCGAATCATGGAGAACGTACCGGCATCCCTCGGTGCCATTGGTGATATTTACAACCGCATGGACCCCTCACTCACACTTGGCTGCGGGGCCTACGGCGGTAATTCTACCTCGGAGAATGTATCGGTGAAGAATCTGCTGAACATTAAACGGCAGAGCAAACGGAAGGTGAGTATGAAGTGGTTTAAAATCCCGCCCAAAATATACTTCGAGAAGGGAAGTTTGGAATATCTGCGTGTTATCGAAGGCAAGCGTGCCATGATCATCACTGACGAAACAATGGTGAAGCTCGGCTTTGTTAGCCGCGTAGAATCCTACCTGCACCACGGGGGGATGATCACCGAAATCTTCAGTGATGTAGAGCAAGACCCCAGCACTGATACGGTAAAGCGCGGCGTGGCGGCAATGAATCGCTTCCAGCCGGATTTAATCGTCGCTTTCGGCGGTGGCTCGGCTATTGACGCCGCCAAAGGGATGTGGCTCTTCTATGAGCACCCGTCTTTACGCTTCGAGGACTTGGCACTGCGCTTTGTGGATATCCGCAAACGAGCGGTACAATTTCCGCACATGGGCAAAAAATCGCTCTTCTGCGCCATTCCCACTACCTCGGGCACCGGCTCGGAGGTTACAGCTTTTGCTGTTATCACCGACAAGGCTAATGGCATCAAATACCCGCTGGCCGACTACGAGCTGACTCCAGATATCGCCATCCTTGATCCAGAGCTTACCTATTCGGTACCCAAAGCGGTAACCGCAGACACCGGCATGGACGTGCTTTCGCACACCCTTGAGTCCTACGTCTCGGTGCTGGCGAGCGACTACACCGATGCGCTGGCGTTGCAGGCGACGAAGATGCTCTTCAAGTATCTCCCCATTGCTTACGCTGAACCGACGAATGAGAAAGCACGTGAAAAAATGCACAATGCCAGTTGCATGGCCGGCATGGCCTTCACCAACGCCTTCCTCGGCATCAATCACAGCCTGGCGCACAAGGTGGGTGGGCAGTTCCATATTCCCCACGGGCGAGCCAACGCCATATTGCTCCCGCATGTTATCCGCTATAACGCCAGCACGCCGACGAAATACACGGCCTACCCCAAATACGAATACCCGGTAGCCGACCGCAAATACGCGGAAATCGCCCGCGCACTGGAACTGCCGGCGAGCACAGTAGAAGAGGGCGTAGCCAGCCTCATCAAAGCGGTGAATGATCTGCGTGCCAGCCTCAATATGCCCGCAACATTCAAAGAAGCAGGCGTGGATTCCGGCGAGTTCAACAAATACCTCGATGACGTGGCATTGAATGCCTTCGACGACCAATGCACCGGCGCCAACCCGCGTTACCCGCTTGTAGATGAGCTAAAATCTATCCTGAAGGAGGCATACGGAGAGTAAATATCTGTATGCAAGAATATTAGAAATGGACTCTTTTCGCCACATTACCGCGAGAAGAGTCCATTTCATCATACGATCATTGATACAATTTCAACAGCCATCCCATAGGCTATGCTGATATTACAAGGTGACGGATTCGCAGGTATATTATTTTCACTACAGAATAAGGCGGCATGCATTAAAACGTCAAAGAGAAATATGTCCATTTTGCAACAGATTGCCAAGTTCATTCCGCCGAAATTAATTGACAAACTGGCTGATAAACACAAGGTCAAGAGCCGCAGTTTTTCTCCCACTAGCCCCGTTCTCCTGGGCGGGACGCCCATGCCACAATAAACCCATAACGTGCTATTGTTCTATACAAGTCGTACAAAATATAGCCCTGAAATCCATAACATAAAAACTTCGCCAGTATACCAGTAGATTCCTTATTTGCAAGTGAGAAGAACCGTAAAACCGTAGACGCATTTGAACTCGTATAAACGGAAAATTAACCTACAGACCTACAGGCCTGACACCGCCCCTACACCTTCGATATCTCCACGAGCATCATGCCCAGATCTGCGATAGTTTCAGAAATGTTGAGCTGCCCCATCTCGGTGATTACGGTTTTAACCCGAGACATTGGCTCCTGGGCATCCCGGAGGCGGCATAATTGTGGCGGA
>JBBRXO010000058.1:0-17172 GCA_038248345.1 Armatimonadota bacterium
AGCCCATCCCGGCAACCAAAACCGATATTACCACACAAAATGGAAATCGTGTACGGGGATGTTGGGACAATTTTCGGGGATTTTGTTGTCGTTCCCTCCAACGCCATCCAACATATATTCATCACTCAAACAGCGCGGCTACGTCGTCTCTGGTCAGCGATTTCATCAGGCCCCCTTCGGTGGATATTAACTGGTCTACCAGCGCTTGTTTCTTCTCCTGCAACAGCAATATCTTCTCCTCTACCGTCTCCTCGGCGATGAATTTGTAGACCATCACCGGGCGCTCCTGCCCGATGCGGTGGGTGCGGTCGGTGGCCTGGCGTTCTACCGCCGGGTTCCACCAGGGGTCGATGTGGATCACGTAGTCGGCGGCGGTAAGGTTTAGCCCGGTACCGCCCGCTTTGAGGCTGATGAGGAAGAAGGGCACGCCGTCATCCTGCTGGAAGGTGTCCACCAAATTCTGCCTGTTCTTCGTCTTCCCGTCCAGATAAAGGTACGGCCACTCACGCTCGTCCAACGAGGTACGCAACAGGGCCAGCATACTGGTGAATTGCGAGAAGATGAGCGCACGGTGGCCTTCCTCGCGCAACACCTCCAGCGACTCCAGGATAGCCTCGAACTTCGAGCTGGTACCGGTGTAGGATTTGTCGACCAACCGCGGGTCATTGGCCAGTTGCCGCAGACGTAGTAACCCCTCCAACACCTTGAAGCGCGCTTGTTGCAAGCCGCCGGAGTCGATCATCCCCAGCAATTCGGCACGGTATTTATCCCGTGTTTTCTGGTACAGCTTTTTCTGCGGGGCAGTCATCACACAATAGATCAATCGCTCTGTGCGCGGCGGCAACTCCGGCGTCACCTGTTCCTTGGTACGCCGCAGGATGAAGGGGTGTACCAGTGCCCGCAATGCTTTGGCCGCGTTCTCATCCTGGTTTCGCTGAATTGGCATGGCGAATTGCTCGCGGAAGGCCTCCTGCGAGCCCAGTTGCCCGGGGTTGAGGAAGGAGAAGAGCGACCAGAGCTCCTCGGTGGAGTTCTCCACCGGGGTACCTGTGAGCGCTAGCCGGTGCTCACAGCGCAACAAGCGGGCGGCGCGGGCGGACTGCGAGACCGGGTTTTTGATCGCTTGCGCCTCATCGAGCACAACGTAATGGAAGGGATATTTTTTGAAGATATTCAGATCGCGCAGCATCACCCCATAGGTGGTGAGCACTAGGTGAATACCATCAAAGGTGGTGTGGTCATTGCTCCGGTCACCATCCGCGTGGATGAGCACCTTCAAATCCGGGGTAAAACGCGCGGCCTCCCGCGCCCAGTTCTCCAGCAGGGAGCGTGGCATGACGATGAGCGAGGCCGAGGCGGTATGCCCAGATTCGTAGAGGGACTGCAGGAATACCAGCGCTTGCACCGTCTTACCGATGCCCATGTCGTCCGCCAGACAACCACCGAAGCCGTAGTCATGCAGGAAATGCAGCCAGTCATAGCCCGCACGCTGATAGTGGCGCAATTCGCCACAGAATTTCGTCGGCAGTGGGCGATTCTCGATCCCGGAGAATTCGCGCAACCGCGTGATGCGCTGGGAATATTCTGCATCCACCGTGGCATCCGTTCCCTGCAGCGTGAACTCAAGCAGCATCGCCTGCGTCTTCGACATTCGCACGCCTGTTTCGGTCTCTATTCCCATGGCGAAGATGTGACGATATTGGGCGATGATCTCATCCGGCAAGATGCCCAGCGAACCGTCGGGGAGCTTCACGTATCCCTGACGTTTTTTGATCGCCTTCCGCACCTCCGAGATTGCCACATCCAGCTCGCCATAACTCACAACTGCCATTACGTCGAACCAGTCGATGCCAGAGGAAACCTTCACACTGACTTTGGGCGCGTTGCGGTTGATCTTGGTGTTCTTTATCGCCTCTTCGCCATAGACTTCATAGCCGGCCTCCTGCAACTGCGGCACGTGACGCAGCAGGAAGTCGACTGGAGCGACCTTCATTTTAGTCACGAAGCGGTTGCCATCGCGTTTAAGGCCGAAGCCGTTCAAGGCACGCCAGGCTACTTCCTCTGCCACAGGGTCGCGGTGTATCGAGATGAGCGTTTCGCGCTCGTCATCGTATTGCATCGCCGAATCTGGCCAGGTTAGTTCCAGCGGCAGTTCATAACTGTTATACGCATAGGCGACATCAGCAATGATATTCTCGCTGCCCTCACTCAAATATACCCGGCAAACCGGCGGCACGTCATGCAATTCCTCGCGTTGCCCGATAGCATCGCCGGAGATCTCCGCACTCTCGAGGAGCTTGGGGAGATAGCGCGCGAAAAATGTCTTCTTCTCCGTCGGGGGGATGACGATCTCCCGTGATTCCAGCAATCCCTGCAGCATGGTAGCGTCACCTTCCACGCGCAATAGTCGATCATCTACCAGTATCCATAAGGGGTCGGCATTGACGATCACTGTATCATCCTGGGTCAAAATGATCGAGTCATCGCCATCCGGTACCATAGGCTGTATTGTGGTACCCGCCTCACCGTTTTTCATAGAAAGTTGCAGCTGGCGCGGTTCCGGATCTACTTCCAATATCGGAGCGGCGAAAGGGTCACCGTAATAATCGCCGTCGCCGCGGAAGAGCAACGCCTCATGCAGTTGCGGCAATACGAAGGAGAGTACGCTGCTGGACTGCTGATAGTTCGCCAGGCTCACCATACGTGCCATAATCCCCAATTCCGCGGTGCCAAAGAGCGGATTGACCGGCGGTTGCCCGTAGTAGGGCATCTCCTTCACCTGATTATTCCGACCCATTTTTGTAATCGCCAGTTGGACAGCGGCGCGATCATCCAGAATGGAGGGATCGAGTAAAGATGTCGGCATGGTATAGGGGGTTAATTTCCACCCGCTGCCACGATAACGCTCCTGCAGACTGAAAAGGATGATTGTCCGCGGTGGGGTGATCTTTTTTGTTGCTTTCGACCCGGAGAGCACGTGCGAAAGCTTATGTTCCCAGAGATTAGTGACTTTCTGCTGCCCTTGCGCCGCCGAGAGTCTGGCCTGCTGTAACAAGGTAAAAGCCGCCGCCGCCTGATGAGCACAGGGAGTAATTTGTCTTCGTGAAGGCGGGCAAGTGCAGGTCATATGGATGGAGAGTTGCTTACCTATTTGTTTCACAAATTGAACGTCGTAAATTTTTCCGTCAGTATCTCGCACACTGAATTCAGCATGTTCCGGCGTCATGAATTGGATCAATACACGGCCAGTATTGGCCAGATTTGTCCCTTTATCCATCGTGCCATAGCCCGATTTGGGGAAGATGCCGGACAGATTATCCGCCTTGCTGAAGATATCCAACAGGCTATCTGACGCAGCAGTAACGTTAACAGCGGCCGGCGGGCGCGGCGAGATGGGGGTTTTCACCTTGGCCAGCAAGGCCGAGATATCATCACTATCGGCGGAATTGGGTATCAGGCGCGGGCCATCAACAGCCAGTACGGGCGGCGGGGCAATCTGCGGCTGCACTTCCTTAAGAAAGCGTAAGAGCACCGCTACTTTATGCTTGCACACCTCGCCATCATACGGGCAGGAGCAGGTCATCTTCAGGCCCTTGTTATTCTCATATATCTCTACCGAATAATTGCCGTAGCTGCCGTTAACAGTGGCGGAGATGGAGCCCTCGGCTGCCGAAAACTCGATTATCTCTCCATTTCGCAAATAGGTCTCACCCCGCTTGAAGATCGCGGAAGAGTCAGCGATCTTCATAACATCGGCGCGCGTCAACGTTTTGAAACGCGGCCCCCATGCGGGAGGATTTTCTGCGGCTGCGGTGGCGGACTTGGAGGCGGCGATCAGCGTCAGGTCATGGGCGAGGAAGCCCATCTTGCGCAGATCGATACCCTTGTGCCCCAGGTAGTTCACCTCCGCTGGCTTCATACTTAGCAAAGTGGCGGAATCCCAGGCGATGACGACATACTGCCCCTCCGCTCTATCCTTGGTCTCGACAACCAGCCCCTGCCAGCCGCCGACTTCAATACCCATGTACTGATCCATAACCCCGCGTTTGACGCTAACCTTATCGTTTACCGCAAATTTCTGCAATTTATACATCAGTACATTGTCGCTGATTAAGCACTGGTGCGTCAACGGCAAAATACCCGGACTGAAATGTTAACGTCTTAGAAGTGCCCTGGAACCGGGGTTTTAATCTCAGCATGAAAGCGGTTTTGCAATTAGCTCTATAGTACATTCACCCGGAATTTACCTTCCAGTTTCACGTTGGTACAGGTAATATTCAGGTTAGTTGGCGTACCGATGGCATAGAGAGAAAATTGGGCGGTGGAGATAATCTGGCCCGCCTCCTGCGATAACGGCTGCCAGCCGCTATCATAATTCGATTCGCCAGCGGGGATGGTAACAGTCATTAGTTTCTTCCCACTGGCGACCACCTGGGTGGAGGATAAGCCGCTGTTGCTGCTGACATAAATATCCGCCGTGACCTGTATGGTATCAGCATTGATCACGTGCATAGTGGCCTTGACTCCATCAAATCCGGCGATCTGCCCGAGATATTTGCTCCATTCATTATCCGCTTTCTGATTTATATCCCAATGCCAGAAGCCCGCCGGAGAGGCGGTGGCAGTAGAGAAATCAGAAACAGTGAAAGGTAGCTGAATAGGAAGCTGCAACAAAGTTCCGCCGCAACCGCCAAGGAGTAACGTAGCAAATACTGCTATACAGGGCACCAGGTATCGCATAGATTTAATTTCCTCTCATTGTACAATGGTTGTATTCTGGGTAAAAACTGGTAATCAGGAGTCTTCTTAAGGTATTATATACTCCTGAATGGCCGTGTCAATAGCTTGGAGTCAGCCGTTCTATAATGTGGGAGTAAAATTTGAAGATTCTGGACCGTTATATATTGAGTTCCGTTGCCGCGACCTTCGCCTTCGGGCTGACCATGTTCATGGTGCTGCTGTTAGCAATGTTCCTGTTGAAGGATCTGATCGACTTGATCGCCACGCAGAATGTGCCGGTGCTCATCGCCCTGGCAATATTCGGCTGTAAAATCCCTGGCATGTTGGTATATGCCTTCCCCATGGCGGTGTTACTCGGAGTGCTACTGGTCTTCGGGCAAATGTCCGCCACCAGCGAGATGGTGGCGGTGCGCGCCGCCGGGGTGAGTTTTACTCGAGTTATCATCCCGGTGTTTATCTTCGCTATATTGGTCTCCGGTGTCACCTACTACTTATCTGATGTCGTCGCGAGTAACTTCAGCGACAAAGCGAAAATGCTAACCAAACTTGCGCTGATGCAACGCGAAAATAAACCGATCTCCCTCTCTCATCAGGACGAGCAGGGACGCCTGGTCTACTCGTTGATGGCGGACAAGCTGGATGTCGGCGCGGGTGAGATGACGAAATTGAGTTTCACCCTCTACAACGAAGGTATTCCCACCATCTTCATTTACGCCGAGAAAGCCACCTGGGACCTTGAGAAGGGACAATGGGTCTTCCATGGGGGACGCGTCAATGCAGTGGATCCGCGTGCGGTGAACTTCACAGTGGCGCCGAATTCTCCCGATTCCAGTTTCTCCGTCGAGAGCGCCGCGCTCTCGCTTAAAGAAGATCCTTTTACCATGAATAATGCGCGAAAAAACCCCGAGGAACTCTCTTCGTTACAGATGAAAAGACTCATCAACGGTCTTACCGACCCACTGGAGATAACGCGTTGGAATACCCGCCTGCAACAACGCTACGCTCTCCCCTTCTCCTGCCTTATCTTTGCCCTCATCGGCGCGCCGCTGGGACTGCGGAGCCACCGCAGCAGCTCGGCCGTCGGTCTGGGCGTCAGCCTGATGGTGATATTCTGCTATTACTTTGTGGCCATCTATCTGGCCACCTTCAGCGATAGCGGCCGGGTATCCCCTATGATGGCCGCCTGGACGCCCAACATCCTGGGCGGTGTCTTTGGAATCTATCTGCTCTGGCGGGCAAATCGGTAGGTTTTCTTCAATATCCTGAAACTTTTCTGCCATACTGGTGTCAATAATAACGGGAGTAATCCCGAAAGTGAGGGTTGGGGACGTGAAGTGCCCGCAGACTGACATAGATTGGCAAGGATATTCAGAAGCGGAAGATGTACGCATGAAGCAGCATCTGACCGGGTGTCACGCCTGCCGCGTGCGCGCCAGTGAATATGACGCGTTACACGCGTTACTTGCCGCGTTGCCAACTGTTGCCGCTCCTGTCACAGCCGCCCCTGCAGCTGCCCCTGCTGGCGAGCTTACTTGCACCCAATTTCACGAACTGCTGGAACAATGGCGCGAAGGTGAACTGGATACCACCAAAGCTTTCCTGATGGATGACCATATACTCTGGTGCGACCCGTGCGCCGCCGAAGTGGAACGAGCAGAACGTCTGCAAATCCTATTAAACGATATGCCATCGCTGACAGTTCCGGCTATTGTCTCCGAGCGCATTGCCGCCGCCCAAGTGCCCTGGTGGGAACGTATCCTGCCCCCCGCACATGCGTGGCAGCGCGTCGGCTGGGCGACCGCCGCCGCTGCTCTACTGCTGGTAACCACACTGTCGCGCACCCCGCAAGTCGCAAACGTCGCGCGTGTACCGCAACAGCCACGGCCCACTTCAGCAACGGAAATGAGGCCAATAGTAGCACCGGTAACAGTACAACCTATTGCTGTATTGCCAACACCCGAAGTACATCCAGCGGTAACGATCCCCACGGTTAGAATGAAACCTGCAACGCCGCCATCTGCTACGCGCACAAAGAAATCAGAGGAAACCAACAACACTGTGGCTATTGTTTATAAGAATCCAACTGGTGCAAAGCCAGAAAAATTGCCTGTCAAAGTGGATAAAGCACCCGTAGATACAGCTCCGGTGAACATCGTAGTACCCGAGCCAGTGGTTGTAATACCGACATATTATGATGTGGCAAAATCTGCGCTGGAGCATATCTCCGCTGAGTCGCGCTACGGAATGTCCGAAGAGGACGCCTCTAATGTGCCGGAGAATATCTCCATGCTACCTGGCGCGCGGCCAAATGGATAATAATTGGGCGAACAATCTTTGCTGAATGCCGATGACAAAGATCATCGGCATTGTCATATCAAAGGAACTATCATGATTTCAATCGTCATCCCCAGCTTCAATAAGCTCTTTTATACGCGCCGGTGTCTGGAAAGTCTGCTGCATACCACCGATATGGAGTATGAATTCATCATTGTCGACAACGGGTCGGCGGACGGTACGCCGGAGTACCTGCTGGCGTTCCGCAAAGTCGCCGCCGCGCAGGGAGTGGCCACCACCTTCATCCTCAACGACCACAACGTGGGTGCCTGCACCGCGCGCAACCAGGGGATAGCGGTGTGCCGTGGCAGCGAGGTAGCCTTCCTGGATAACGACATCGTGCTGCGTGACCGGGGGTGGCTGACTCGTATGCACACGGCACTGTATGCGGCGGATGACATAGCGGCGGTGATCCCCAAGCTGCTCTTCCCCTTCCCCCCTTTCGCCATCGAGCACGCGGGCATCGCCATCGCCCCCACCGGGCAGGTCGGCTACCTGGGGCGCGGGGTTGACCGCGAGGCTGCCGAGTTCAGTCAACCTTATGAGTTGCAGGGGGCGGCGAGCGCCTGCATATTAGTGCGCAAAGCGGCGCTGGACGAGGTGGGAGGCTTTGACGAGATTTTCAACCCGGTGCAGTTCGAAGACCTGGACATTGAATACCGCATGAAAGCCGCCGGCTACCGCCTGCGTTACCAGCCAGAAGTGGAGATGTATCACTTCGAGAACGTCACCACCGACGAAAGCCCACAGATCAACTTCAAATACCAGACCATCAAGAACGGCCTAGAGTTCAAACGCCGCTGGCGCCACGTCTTCGCCAGCGAAAACGGCCCCGCCCCCGACACCCTCCAGTGGGCCGCCCTCCCCCGCACCCGCATCGAGGAGATCGGGGAATTGGCGGAGCGGGATTGACGGTTTCTCTGTTATTAGTAATGAAAAAAACCATGCATTAAAGCGGATAATGGTAACGAATCCGTCAATAAGTGAGAATTTCGACACTTTCCGGCATTTTTCAAGCCGATATCGCCAGGTCATTCGAACTGAATAACCTGGCTGGTGTTGTTGGACAGTATGCACGCTTCCATCAGTTTCATGACCCGCATGACTTCGGTATTCTGAATTTCCGGTTCGGCCTTGCCTGCAATGACCGCGATTACATTGCGGTAAAAATCGCGCACATCCGCTTTAACGCGAGGCAGGGGCTCTTCGGTGGCGGTGGTATCAATGCGGGGCGCCATGGTCTTGGTTAAGCCAGCGCCTGCTACGATGGGTTTGGCGTCCATATCCTCGAATGACCGGAGTTTCATGATATTGCCGTTCAACGACCAATCATCAATGAATGCTGATACCCCATGCCACCGAATCCCACGATGGCCACTCCTATCGATTTACTGTTCATATTTCTTCAACTCTGCCAAGTGTAGAATTAGCTAATCTCCGGATCAGCCGTGTAGCATCACTAACAGGATAGTAAGCTGCTACTAGTTGTGTCAAGCGGTCGGCAAGCGGGGGGAGGAGGGCGGTAACACTCCGCGGCAGTTATCCGGAAATTCCGGATAACTGAGTCCAAAGGCAACTCTCCCTCGGCGAAGATGTTTTTGATGTGTTCACCAATTGTGCGCACATCTTTACCAGTTTCAATTATATCACAATGGTGGGTGACCCGATCCGGCACCGCATAGCACTGAGACATTCACAAGGAAACGCGCCTTCTCGGTTTGCTGTGGGGCGAGTTCTGACAGAACAGTGAGCAAACAATAACATCCCGTCCCTGCCATCCCGTAATAGGATTTGGCAGTAACGTGGTGATCTTTATAATTTTTTGGTGCTACCTTGGTGCCAGTAGCCTGAATTGAGGCTAAATATGAATCCCCCTGACGGATTCGAACCGACGACCTGCGCATTACAAGGCAGTTGGGCGTCCGGCTGGTTTAGCCTCATATTTCGGCACTCTGGCACCATTTGGTGCCAGCCTTAGTGGCACCAATATAGCTACTTTATTATAATTACTACTCATTATCGTCACCGTTTATCGAATACTAACGAGCAATTTTTCGTATTACAGGCTTGCAATAAATGCTAAAGCACAAACATTTGTTCTACTAATTCTGCAACTGCTACTCTCTTCGCTAACCACGGAAAAAGTGCACAATTGTACACACTTTGCGTATCTGCCCCTAATGCGGGCATCTCAGTGATGAGCAGTAGTTGCTCACAAAGATAAATATACCACTTGATTGAATGGCTGTCAACGGCATTGTGTCCGCAATCCCTCACATCCCCCGCAGTCCCATACGAAAACCTGGTGGCATGACTGGGGCTTCACCGTCCTTATATTCTGACGCTCCCGCAGCTGTGCTTGTCACCTCTTCGCCCAGTTTGTCGCGCAGGGGTGTACTTATGAAGAGCGGCATTGATGTTCGCAGCACGGTGGCGAGGAGCTTGCGGGGATCCTGGGTTAGTTGCTCCTGCTTGTCATAGGGGCCGATCAATATCCGGTCGAATGTTTTGCTGGGTATTTTGATGGGTTCCGTGGGGACGAGCCAGAGCGAGCAGGTGGTTTGTTCATTCGCTAAACAGTTGAGCAGGGAATCCATCTGCTGCTGCGTGGTCACCTTCATGAGCAGTTCGACGTTGTCGGGCACCGATCGCAGGGATAAGACGTGCTGATATTGCCGGGACCAGAGCAGGAAGGTGCAGCCGGAGATGGATGAAAGGAAGTCGTGGAGTTTAGCGATGAGCTCTGGCTGTGGCGTCAGTATAAGATCGCTCAGCGGATTGACGAGGATCATTGGGTTGTCCAGCGGTAGATTGACCCACTGCGGTCGGGCGTTGTTGTTGAGCAGTTCCATTGGGTTGAACTTCAGCACCTGGGCACCATCAGCCGCCTGCTGATATACATCGAGACGGTAGGAGATGTAGGGAAAGGTGTCATCCGCGGTGAGGAACTGGCGAAAGTCGAGCATCTGCGCGGTGCGCATGGCCGCGACTGCCGCCTTTACAGTATCGGCCGTCAGAGGAGTTTTGGTATCCTGCTGCAGCTTCACCGCGCCCTCCCAGGCGCGCAACTGCAATTCTTCATTATGTAGGATCAACAATTGCCGCACCTGCGCTTCATTCTGCGGCAAATAACTGACGGGCAGATTCTCCGCCAATTGATGGTCGCACAGTCGCTGGTAGACTTTACTCACCTCGATTTTGATGAATGCGGTGTGGCGCGGCAACGCCCACCTCTTCTGGCAGTAGTCGGCGAAGCAGGTGTAATTGAAGATGGTTCCGCGAAACAGCCCTTGCTCTTTGATGGCCGCCAGCGCAGTGCCGACGCTGACGAAGTCACCCATGCTTGACGCCAGTATATCTTCACATTGCTCCAGCGTTTTTACCGCTGCAACTTCCGGCTCCATTACATCCTCACTAATGCTCTGCTCGATCATTTGCGATTAGCCTCACTTATCATGTTCATCATTCGTTTCTTTCTGGCTCCTGCGTCTGTTGTTGGCGACGATACCCGATCGTGGATATTGGCTGCCGCCTGCTCAGCAGATATCACATCCAAAATAACTTGCGACACCGCTGCTTTCGCTTTTTTGGGCAATACCGTCGCCTCCCGGGCGAAGGTATTAGCGGCAAAATTACTTAGATGCAGCGGTACATCGGTATCCAGCAGCGATGCTACCAACTCGCGCAGTGCGCCGATATCATCGTCAGTCCGATCACTTTGCCAGCCAGGAGCGCCGATCAACACACGCGATAACTCGAGCTGCTTCGGTATCGTCAATCGCTCTTCCGGCACCACCCAGAGGGCGCATTGTGGTCTCAATATGCTGGTGTGCTTCCGCCAGTAGCTGGCAAATTCATCCACCTCCTGTTGTGTGGATACCAGAATCGCCAACTCCACACCTCTTGGCCAGATACCCCAGTTGTCTATGCAGCGGAAATTCTTCGTCCAGAAGAGGAAACGATAGCTGGGTGTGCGCTGGCATAATTCATGAAGTTCACCGATGAAGGTATGCAAATTGTCGTCAACCAACAGATCGTAGTCGGGATTGACGAGCACCAGCGGCAACACCGTGCCTGACGCGGGTGCCGCGATGGTTTCGGTGAATTGCTTGGGATCCAGCAGCAACTCCGGTTTCCGGAAACCGAGAGGCGGTAGGCATACGTCCAGGCGATATCTGATCATGGAGAAGGACGAGTCCGCCGTGAGAAGCTGCCGGAACGAGGTGCTCCCCACTTTCCGCAGCTGAAGTACGGCTTTCCGCACCTCCGCGGCGGGCATCTTGCCGGTGCGGAATATATTGTTGGTCCATACCGCTACCGCGTTTTGCCAGGCCAGCAATTGCTCCGCAGGCTGGTGCAGAGCGAGCAGTTCGCGCACCTGCGTTTCACTGGTTGGCGACTCCAGCGTAGAGAAATCTGCATTTTGCAGACAGGCATCGAGCACATTCTTATAGGCGCGGTAGACTTTGATCTTCAGGAATGCGGTGCGCCCGGCCAACCCCCATTTCTGCTGGCAATAGTCTTTGAAGCAGGGGAAGCCGCAACTCTTATGCAGCTTCCGCTCTTTGATCTCGCTTAACGCTGCGCCGATGCTGACGAAGTCAGCCATGCCGCTCTTCAGCATCGCTTCATACCGCTTCAGTTCATTCGCCCGTTCTGTCCTCGCTGCCATGCTCATAGTCGGCATCCTTATTCCACCTTATTTGTACAAGAAGGGCAACAGCTCCGTGGCCACGTGTATAGCTAACCGCGGAGTGTGGGCCAGCGACTCCGTCAGCAGTTGACGAAAGGCCGCGATATCGTCGGTAGCATCTTCCGCCACCCAACCGGAAGTCCCCACCAGCACACGCTTCACTGGCAGGTCAGCCGGCAAAGTAATCGTTTCATCTGGCAGCAACCACAGCGTATCCAACGGTATCCCCCCGTCCAGCAGCCCCTGGATTTGCTCAAAGTCCTGCTGCTGGGTGATACGCAGTACCATACTGATATGGCTGGGCCATTGTTCAATATCGCAGAAGGGGGTCAGGTCTTTCGCCCAGAGCAGATAATGCCAGGCGGGTTCCATAGCACAGAATTCGACCAGCTTCAGCAACTCGTTCGAGGAGAAATTACTGCTGGGGATATCTTTCTCCAGATCGATGAAAACAAATGGAGCTACGGTGGAAGTGCCGTCCTTGACGGCCTTCTCCGGCGCTTGATAGAGATCTAAGCCCATGAACTGATAGGTGACCTCTTCGGTTTCTTCATCGGTAATCCCCTCAATCATCAGTTCCCAGCGCTTGCGGATGCCTTGAAAGAGATGATCATCCTGCAGCTCTCCCGGCCAGGGATTATCGTCTGCCGCGGCTTTCACGAGTTTAACCTGTTGCGCCACCAGCTTCCCGGTCAGCTCAACATTATCAGCCACATAAATTTCGACGGCCTGTTGCCAGGCCGCCTGCTGTTGCTCCGCCGTTAACCCGAAGAGTTTGCGTACCTGGTTCACGTTAGTCGGATTGAACTGTGCACAATTGTGCACAACTTGAAATACCTCATGCGACTGAATCTGCAGGTAGGCGTCGCGCTTGCTGAGATTGAACTTATCCCGACAATAGGCGATGAACCCACCCTCGATACCACGCGCAAGTTCCTTATCTTTGATGGTTTTCAGTGCCTCCCCCACCTTGAACGGCTCATTGACGGCGGCCAGAATGATATCCTCCTGCACCGCCAACTCGCGCTGCTCATCATCGGTTAATGTGGGTGCCAGGTACATATTATATTGAATAATCGCATCGATTAATTCGTCCATTTGTTTCTCCAATATATTTCCCCGCCGTCATCCGGATTGAATGACGGCGGGGAGGTTGCATCTTACCTGGTACGCACGATGACATTACGACCTTCATGTTGTTCAATCTGCGCTCCCGAAAGCGAATGAGAACGGATTTCTTCTTCGCTCATGCCGGATTCTGCAATGATATCCTGCATACGACGTGCGATTGGCTCTGCCTCTGCTGATCTTCCACTATTTTCCAATGCATCCACGACATTTTTTAGTGCTAGCGCAACATAGGGATGGTGCGCTCCAAGGCTTTCCTCAAAATGAGATAACACACTGCGATAGTACGGCTCCGCCTCCTGGTACTGTTTTATGATACACAGATAATGCCCTACGTTCTGCATCGCCTCTGTTGTATTAGCCGTGCCCTCGCCCCAGGTGTCCTCGATGATCTGTACGGCGCTACGAAGCACTTGTAGCGCCTCCGAGTATTGTCCGGCGTGATTAAGCAATACGGATATTTGTTTGGCCATATACGCAACAAAGTCGCGGTCTTCCTGCGTTGGAGCCCATTGTGTAAATGCAGCAAGATAGGCTTCCCCCATCTGTTGCTCTTCTCCCAGCCAGGCCCAATAACCGCGTACTTGCGAATAATCATTGGAGCCGGAAGAAAAATAGAAGCGATTGATATCCAGCAAGCAGGCGCGCAGCCGCTCGCGGTGCCCGGCCTGCTGCAGGGTCCAAAGGAGTTCATCGCAGGTGTGACCAGATATCGGTCTTTCTACGAAATAATCCGCCAAATCCAGATAGGCTGCCTGGCGTGCGTCGGCATCAGGAACGAATAGCTCTTGTACCGCCTGACGCAGGCTACTATGCTCAATACTGAGGAGGCTATCGCACAGCAATATGTGTGGATCCAGCACCGGATCGACTGCGTTCCAGCATTCACAGGGTAATGGCGTGCCATCCTCACCCAGCAGCATGATTAATTCTGCTGGGAGTAAACCATGGTGAGTGGCCCACAGGTGAGTGAGTGTACGGCGGAAGAGGTCGTGTGGCGCCGACTGCTCCTGCGGTACATCCTGCTGCCAGTTGTTAATGAGACGCAGGAAAAGGTCGAGTGGATTATCGGCCTTCAGGTAGTGGTCAACGATGGGGTGCAGGTCTTTGCTGTTGCCCAGCCGCCGTAGCTCCTCCAGCATAGTGCGCAGGAAGAGCGGATTCTTCGTGCCAGCGGCGGTGACTAGCTGAGTTCGTATGTCGGCATCAAGAGTCAAGTCAGCCAACTCGCAAAATAGGCTGATCATGGCATCAGTTTCATCCTCGGTAGCGAGGGGTAGCTTGTATTCGGCCCATTTCCACTTGCGCACTGCGTGGAGATCCGGCCCCGGAGTCACGGACGCGATCAGCGTGACACGCTCATGCAAGATACTCTTGATCCAATCCAGATTGGGCTCCGCGTCGCCATCCCGCAGCCGATCGAGGCCGTCCAGTACGATCACAATCTGCCCCCGTTCAGCCGCCTGCCCCAGCAACACCGGCACCATCTCGCACATCTTCGTCATATCAGTAGATACCTCACCGCGGAGGTTAAAATGGGTTTTCAAATCCTCCGCCAGTCGACGCAGGATGCTATACGGTGAAGCGCTATCCGGCGTGGTGCCGATGTAGTGCTGAAAAATAAAGCCGCAGGCATGAAAATCCGCCCACTTGCGTGCCCAGGCCGCCAGCAGCGTCGTCTTCCCGCACCCACTCACCCCACTAACCACAATCCCACGACCGCGTTCGTCCCCATCCTGCGCCACCAGTGCATCCAGCGCGGCCAGATGCACAGGACGGTCAATACCAGCAATCAGCCTACGCTGCGCATAAGCCGTCTGTTCGATCCCTTCACTCGGATCGTCGCAATAATCAATTATCATAATGTCTTCCTTTCAACGGGACAGATAGGCCATGCCTTGTCACCGTTTAATAAGGATAATCGATGCGATAGGACGTAAGCTGGCCTAGTGATTGGGGGAGGAAGATTATTTTTGAAGTTTTTTTTGGGGGGCGCAGGACAACGCAGTTGACTCATATAAATGTCCTCGTGTGTCATAATAGGACATAGTCACAGAGCAACACCCCAATGAATAAATCGTGTTTACATCGTCGCCTATATGCTATATCATTGTCACTAATTACCCGTTTGCCCGAGAAACTACTTTAAGGAGCGACTCAATGCCATACGATTTATTCATTTCTTACTCGCGCCGGGACGATCGGCAGGGGCGGATTACCGAACTCGTCGAGCGCATCAAGGCGGACTTCGCCTCCTTTGCTGGCAACAATGGCCGAGAACTTGTTCCTTTCTTCGACAAAAAAGAAATCCATGGGATGCAGGATTGGCGGCAGCGCATCCTGCATGGACTGCGCGAATCGCGGATGTTGCTTGTATGCCTTTCTCCGACGTATCTCCAGAGCGATAATTGCGAGTGGGAATTCATCGAATACCTTAAATACGAGATCGGCCACCTGCACGGCTTCAACGGCGTCGCGCCGATTTATTATGTCCAGGTTCCCGATTGGAACGACAAAGACTTTGACCAGAACTGCGCCGCATGGGTAGCCGAACTGCGCAAGCGCCAGTACATTGATCTGCGTCTGTGGCATGACCAGGGCGAGGCCGCATTGCGCGAACCCGCAGTGAAGGAGCGCATGGGCAAGCTAACCCGCCAGATATCCGAAACCATCAAACGCGGCGAGCGCGCCGAGAAGAGTCTCGGCAATGTGGAGGCGCACAACCCGCACTTCATTGGCCGTACCGCCAATCTGCGGATGCTGCGCGAAAACTTCGTCAAGCCCGGCCACATCGGCGTGGTCACCGCCGTCAACGGCGTGGGCGGGTTGGGCAAGACCGCGCTGGCTATCGAATACGCCCACGCTTTTGCCCACGAATACGGCGGCGGACGCTGGCAAGTGCGCTGTGCGGGCAAGGACGACCTGAGCCTGGCCCTCGCCGAACTCGCCACGCCTATCGGCTTCGAATTCACCGACGACGAGAAGAAAAACGCCGACCTCCAGTTCGAGCGTACCCGCCGCGAGTTGAAGAAACTCTCCGATGCCCACGAACCGCACCGCTGCCTGCTCCTCCTCGACAACGTTGATCAGCCCGACCTGCTCGACCCAGCGCAGGTCGCGCGGCTCAACGGCGGCGACTGGCTGCACGTCCTCGCCACCACGCGATTGGGGGGAAACGAACTGCACGGCGCGCACCACGACCGCTCGTTTCTGCCTGTTGACGAACTGCCGCCGGACGACGCCCTCGCACTCATCGAGAGCTACCAGCCCGACGGCTTTTTCCGCAGCGAGGGGGAACACGACGCGGCACGCGAGATTGTGCGGTTACTCGGTTGTTTCACCCTTGCCGTAGAATCCGCCGCTGTATATCTCGGCCATTTTGCTTACGATGTCACCTGCGCCGCTTTTCTCGTACGGTTGAAACAGGAAGGGCTGGAAGGACTCGATACCGCCGTTACTGATGAAAGGCTGACCGTGTTGCACGGGGAGAAGCGCCTGTGCGCGACGCTCCAGCCGACGCTGGATAGTCTTGGTGCAGCGGAGATACTGACGCTGGAATATGCCGCTCTACTACCACCCGACCAAGTGCCTTTGCTGTGGCTACGCGCGCTGGTGGCAGAGACGTTTTCAGAAATGGAACGCGACAGCGAGCCGGGCTATACCGATCCATGGGCAAATGTTTGGCGGTGTCTCATCAGCCTGCGCTTATTTCAGACAGCGGATATCGATCCCACCACCCTATTCCCCCGCCTGGTGCGTATGCACCGCCTCATCGGTGAGATAGTACGCAAACGCGATGGCGAAAGCGTAGCGCACGCAGACAAATTACTTGATCATGCCTGGGCACGTGCCATTTTCTTACGAGATAACTGGTTACCCTGGGAGAACCGCTGGGAGCTGGAACCACTACTGATAATGTCGCAGGCAAAGCTCGATAGCGACAACCCCAGGATAGCAACTATGCTATCAAATGTGAGCAGTGTCCTCAATAATCTGGCACGCTATCGGGAATCTGAGCCATTGATGCGCCGCGCGCTGCAGATTGATGAGGAGAGCTATGGGGAGAACCATCCCCATGTCGCCACAAAACTGAACAACCTGGCGGCGTTGCTGCAGGCCACTAACCGGCTGGCGGAGGCGGAGCCATTGATGCGCCGCGCGCTGCAGATTACTGAGGAGAGCTATGGGGAGAACCATCCTGATGTCGCCAAACACCTGAACAACCTGGCGCTGTTGCTGCAGGCCACTAACCGGCTGGCGGAGGCGGAGCCAATGAT
>JBBRXO010000059.1:0-17099 GCA_038248345.1 Armatimonadota bacterium
CAGCATTAATAAGGTCATATTGAACGGATCAGGCGTGATTATGGCGGCCAATACCGCGATACCCACGATGGCAAAGCGCCATTGTTGCAATAATATTTTGGGGGTAAGCATACGGAATGCGATGAGGCCGATGAGTACCACCGGGAGCTGGAAAGCTATTCCGAAGGTGAGCATCAACTTCAAGGGGAAGTTCAAGGAATTCTGGTAGTCAATATCCGCATAGACCCCTGCCGGGACGAACGAGAAGAAGAAGCGGGCGATGTTAGGCATCATCAGGTGGGCGACATATGCTCCCAGAATGAAGAGGAAGCAAATAGCCGGAACAATAGGAGCTATCGCTTTCCGTTCTTTCGACAATAATCCCGGCTTGATGAATGTCCACAATTGCCAAATAATTACCGGTGTGGCCAATATAAGCCCGATCACGATGGCAAGCTTTCCCTGCGTGAAGAACGCCTCGCCAGGTTGTAGCGTGAACACTCGCCCCGGTTCCATCCCAGGTCTAGGCGTTTTGACGATAGCCAATAAAGGCCCCGCCATAATCTCATAAGCATATGGAAAGACGATCCATCCTACCACCGCCCCAATAGTCACCGCCAGCAGAATTAGCCCTAGCCTTTTCTGTAGCTCCATCAGGTGGCTGATCAATCCTTCTTCCTGGTCTTTTTTATGCTTCTTATTCATGCCTGAATCATATACCTGCAACGAAAGTTTAGCAAATACTTGAGTATAAAACAGACGTTTTTCTGTGAAAGAGGACTCATCGGACAAGTGTTTTCTAGAAATAATAGCGACTATTGGATAAACAACAGATATTGCTGAACAAATTGGTTATAATAGAGCTGTAAGGGAGTCCTGAATAGAATGAAGGACTCTTCCACCTTATCGCGGTGGTTGTGGAACGTGGGAAGTGGATGTAGGAACCGTAGTACTTGACTCATTGCATCTGTTTGCCTGGGCTGATATTATTACCACCATGGACGCTAGGTGCGAGGGTAACGCACCGCAGATACTAGTTAGAAGCTGGTTTTCTGGATGCAGAGAAGTAATCCGATCCAGAATAAAGGAGATAAGCATGTTATTTAAAGGTGAAGAGTGGCTTTTAATAATTATTTTAGTGATATTGCTCTTTGGCCCCAAACGTCTGCCCGATCTGGCGAAATCGTTTGGCGAAGGCCTGCGTGAGTTCAAAAAAGCTATGAACAGCGAGGAAGAGGAAAAACCGACCGTAACGGCTACGCCAGTAGCGCCAGTGCCACCGACAGTACCTGAAGATGAAGTGCCAGCGAAAAAGGCTTAGGTCCCCTAACCTTCCTGTCTCCTTCCCTAAAAAGAAAGGGCTGGCAATTTGTAGAGGCGCAAGGTGTGCGCCTCTACAGTTGAAATGTGGCAGAAGTCAAGTGTAGAATCATGCTATCACGTCTCATTTAACGCCTATTGGAGCACGGAAAAAATTAACAAACACATCTCTTATCTCAGGAACGATCACTAAAAGAATAATGAATATTAATCCGATCATACATCCGACTGCATTTCCAATATCCTTTGCCCGTTCCTCTGGTGTTTTAGGATTTTGTGATTGTGGTCCCATATGTTAGCTCCTTTCTGATTGGATGTCTGTTTTCGCTTATATGCATTTATTTCTTCCTTAAAATATGTAACTGATGGTAGCTTATGATAGCAACTTTGTCAATGGGAGTATATTTACCTTCAGGAGAATCGTTATTAGTGATAAAAACTTTGTGCATTATGACACAAGCGACAATCATAACAGTGTAAGGATAACCGCCCATGGGAACCATTGATAACAAGGATATGTTACCGCAGCGATGGCGCATAGTTGTGGGCGGTACTGTGCAAGGGGTGGGATTCCGCCCCTTCATCTACCAATTAGCCGCCGCGCATCAGCTCGCTGGCTGGGTATGCAATACCGGCGACGGTGTGCTTATCGAAGTAGAAGGGCTGGCAGCGTCAGTACGGCAATTCTACGCCGATATTACCGGCAAAGCCCCACCACTGGCGCGTATTGCCGATATTATTAATGAAGAGATTGCTCCGTTGCAGGAGCTGTCTTTCCGCATTATCGAGAGTTCTGGGCGCTCGCAGTCCAAAGCCGGGATACCACCGGACATCGCCACTTGTGCCGATTGTCGCGCGGATATCAGCGATCCGGCTAACCGCCGCTATCAGTACCCGTTCACTAACTGCACTAACTGCGGTCCGCGCTTCACCATCATCCGTGAGTTACCCTATGACCGCCCGCTCACTACCATGCGCGATTTTGTCATGTGCCCGGTCTGCCAGGCGGAGTACGAAGACCCGATGAATCGCCGCTTCCATGCGCAACCCAACGCCTGCCCGGTGTGCGGCCCCCATCTGCAATGGGACGACCAGCGCGGAGTAGATGACGCCTGGGCGATATCCCAGACGGTGGCCGCGCTACGCGCCGGTGAGGTTATTGCGCTGAAAGGTCTGGGTGGCTACCACCTGGCCTGCGATGCCCGTAATGAGGCGGCAGTGGCGACGCTGCGCGAACGCAAAGGGCGCGCCGGCAAACCCTTCGCCGTGATGTGCCCGGATCTGGAAGCTACTCGGCAACTCTGTGATGTTGATGCAGCTGCAGAGCGGATATTGCTCTCCCCGGAACACCCTATTCTGCTCTTGCCGAAACATAGCGGCTACAACCTGGCTTCGCAGGTGGCGCCGGAGCTTAATACCCTGGGGGTGATGCTCCCCTATACCCCCCTGCACACTATTCTGCTGGCGGAGTTCGGTGGTACGCTGGTGATGACCAGTGGGAACTTGAGCGAGGAACCTATCGCCTACGAGGACGCCGATGCGCATGAACGCCTGGGGCGGTTGGCGGATCATTTCCTCACTCATACGCGCCCCATACATCTGGCGTGTGATGATTCGGTGGCGCGTGTATTCCAGGGTAAGGAGGCGCTGAACCGCCGCGCCCGCGGCTATGTCCCGCAGTCGCTGGACGTGTCTGATGATGAGTTGCCGCAAGTATTGGCCTGCGGCGGTGACCTGAAGAACACCTTCTGCCTGACACGCGGCCACACTGCGCTGCTGAGCCAGCACCTGGGCGACCTGGAGAACCCCGTCACTTTGGCGCACTTCGAGCATGTGTTGCAGCATTTTTGCGCTTTTTATGATGTTAGGCCGAAGATCATCGCCCACGATCTGCATCCCGACTACCACTCTACCCGCCTTGCGCTGGCGCAGGGCACCGGACCAAAGATCGCTGTACAACACCACCACGCGCACATCGTTGGCTGTATGGCAGAACATCGGCTGCAAGGCCCGGTAATTGGGGTAGCTTTTGACGGCACAGGATATGGAACTGATGGTACAATCTGGGGTGGGGAGATATTGATCGCTGATGAGGAGAATTTCCGGCGGGCTGCTCATCTCAAGCCGATAGCCTTGCCCGGAGGCGATGCCGCAACGCGAAGACCAGAACGCATCGCGCTGGCCTATCTGCTCAACGCAGGCCTGGGGCTAGCGGAAGCGCGGGCGGCGGTGCCGGGATTGTCAGAGATGGAGGCGTCCATTATTCAACAGCAGATTACGCGTGGTATCAATGCACCGCTCACCAGTAGTATGGGGCGTTTGTTCGATGCAGTGTCCGCATTGTTGGGTATTTGTGCCGATGTATCCTATGAAGGACAGGCGGCTATTGAGCTTGAAATTGCTGCGCTTGGAATACGACAAAATGGGGTATATTCATATGACCTTGAAAAACAAGCTGATAGTAATATAGTTATGAATATTGCCCCGTTGATCAAGGAGCTGGTGATGAACCGGGATATGGAAACCAAAGCGAATCTGGCCTACGGTTTCCACCGTACCATTGCGGAGATGACAGCCGAAGTATGTTGCCAGCAACGTGATATGGAACAGATAAACCGGGTCGTGCTCAGTGGCGGCGTATTTCAGAATATGCTATTGCTGGAGATGATCAGTCAGATATTGACAGCGAAGGGATTTGAGGTGTTTTTCCCCTCACTTATCCCCTGTAATGATGGCGGCATATCGCTGGGACAAGCGATGATTGCTGCAAGGAGGTATCAACGATCATGTGTTTAGCAATACCGATGAAAGTAATTGAGTTGGATGGTATACAAGCCACGGTTGAGCAGGAAGGCGTCACGCGCAATATCCGCGTAGATTTCCTCAACGACCTGAAATTGGGCGAGTACGTGCTAGTCCATGCCGGTGTGGCGATCGAGCGTATTGGCGAAGAGGAAGCCGCCGAGACGTTGCAGCTGATTAAGGAGCTGTGCGATGAAACACCTTGACGAATTTCGCGATGGCAAGACTGCGCGTGAGTTGGGCGACCAGATCACCCGGTTGGCTACACAGCCGATGCGCTTTATGGAGGTCTGTGGCACCCATACCATGGCGATAGCCCGGCACGGCCTCAAGGCGCTATTGCCTGACACCGTGAAGTTAATCTCCGGCCCCGGTTGCCCGGTGTGCGTCACCCCGCAGATTGATATCGACCGCTTCATGGCGATGGGCGCGATTCCCGACGTAATATTGACGAGTTTCGGCGATATGTTGCGCGTGCCGGGAAGCCATACTACGCTGGAGAGGAAACGTGCCGAAGGTGTGGATGTGCGTATTGTCTACGGCCCGCTGGATGCTGTGAAGTTGGCGCAGGATAATCCTGACCGGAAAGTCATCTTCTGTGGCGTGGGCTTTGAGACTACCGCTCCCACCGTGGCATTGGCGATCAAAGATGCCCAGCGGCTGGGATTGCAGAACTTCTTCGTCTACTGCGCCCATAAGACTATGCCGGAGGCGTTGATGGCGTTGGCCTGCGATCCGGAATCGGCTATTGATGGTTTCCTTTGTCCCGGACACGTGAGCTCTATCATTGGCAGCGATACCTACATCCCCATCGCCCAAGAGTCGCATACGCCGTGTGTCATCGCCGGCTTTGAGCCGCTGGATATGCTGCAGGCAATCCTTATGCTGGTAAAACAAGTGATGGAAGGCCGGGCGGAAGTGGAAGTACCTTACAATCGTGTGGTTGCACCAAAGGGGAATCCACTGGCGTTGGCGGCTATTGAAGAGGTGTTTTGCCCCAGTGACGCCGAGTGGCGCGGCCTGGGCGTTATCCCCGGCAGTGGCCTGGCGATACGGCCCGAGTTCGCGGCTTTCGATGCGCTACAATTTTTACCGGAGCTGGGCGAAATCCCCACCCCGAAACCCACCGCCTGCGAATGCGGGCAGATATTGAAGGGGCGGAAGTCACCCCAGGAGTGCCACGCCTTCGGCAAAGCCTGCACCCCGATGAATCCGGTAGGCCCATGTATGGTCAGCAGCGAAGGCGCCTGCGCCGCCGCATACCGCTTCGCTCCGCCTACGTAATCCGTGGCATGGGCGTCCCGCCCATGAGAACGGGCAAATAATAGATAATGTCGAAACGGAAGGATATAGTAATGAAGCGATTTTCATTATTTGGAGATGAATATCTGATATCGCAGGAAGCCTTAGCCCAGCCGTGAACGACTGGGCTGGAGGGTCTTCGACCAATCGCCCTTCGGGCGGGACGGTCAAGGTTAAGCCGTCCCGTCCGAAGGACGATTGGCTGATGGGTACGAATACCCTAAACAAACCTTGGAACTTGGAATTTAGAACTATACCCGTAGAAAGGACAAACACCATGACTGATCAAATAATTCTGCTGGCGCACGGCGCCGGTGGCTTAAAAAGCGCGGAACTGCTGAAAGAGGTCTTCCTGCCGGAGTTCGGCAACGCTACCCTGGCGCAGTTGGGCGATGCGGCGGTGCTGGATGCCGGTGGGGGCAAGATAGCTTTCACCACTGATAGCTTCGTCATTGATCCGATAGAGTTCCCCGGCGGCAACATCGGCAAGTTGGCTATCTGCGGCACCGTGAATGATCTGGCCGCCGCTGGCGCCACCCCCATCGCCATCAGCGCCGCCTTTATCCTTGAGGAGGGCCTGCCCTACGACGTGCTGCGTCGTATTGTGGCCGCCATGGCGCGCACAGCCGAGGCGGCGGGCGTGCCGATTGTTACTGGTGATACCAAGGTCGTGCCGCGCGGCTCTGCTGATAAGATCTTCATTAATACCACCGGCATTGGCACGCTGCCCACCGGGCGCACTTTGCCCGCGCCGGATCGTGCGGCAGCGGGGGACGCCATTATCCTTAGCGGCACTCTCGCCGACCACGGCATGGCCATTATGACCTCACGCGAGGGGTTGGTATTCCCGTCAGCCATAGAATCCGACTGCGCCCCGCTGGCCAATATGGTGGCGGCGGTGATGGCAGTGGTGCCGGATGTCCACTGTATGCGTGACCCCACTCGTGGCGGCCTGGCGGCTGTGCTCAATGAACTCGCCGGGCAATCAGGCGTCGGCATGGAGGTGAAAGATGACGATATCCCGATTCACGCTGATGTCAGGGTGGCTTGCGAGCTTCTCGGCATTGACCCGCTACATGTTGCTAATGAAGGAAAGATGGTGTTTATCCTGCCAGCGGAGAGCGCGGATGCGGCCATAGCCGCGTTGCACGCCCACCCCCTGGGCAAAGATGCCGCCGTCATCGGCCACGTCACCGCCGGGCCAACAGGTAGAGTCCACGTCCGCACCGCCCTCGGCAGCCTGCGCATCCTAGATATCCCGGCGGGTGACATCCTGCCGCGTATCTGCTGAAGCCTCGTAGCATGGGCGTCCCGCCCATGAGAGCGGGGTCTTGATGCAGGTTGTCAAAACAGAGTTGTCTGGAAGGATGCCAAACCTTAGCGCGGCCTTGCTGGGGAATACCACACTGTAGCCTGCGCCCGCTGTGGCGCGTATTTGCATACAACAGCGCGCCACGGCGGGCGCGGGCTACAATTCCCCGGGAGCGCGCCAATCTCCGCATTAGCGTCGGGGTTATTCGCCAATCAGGAGATTGGCGCTCCTAGGGGTTACCCATCGTCCCTGCTGGCCTACTTACTTTCCCTGCGCTTTCGCAATCTTCGCCCAGGAGTCGCGTAAGGTCACCGTGCGGTTGAAAACCAGTTTCTCCGGCGCGGAATCGCGGTCGACACAGAAGTAGCCGATGCGCTCGAACTGGTAGCGGGTGCCGGGGGCAGCGTCGGCGACGCTCGGCTCCACGTAGCAGGTGGCTACTTCCAACGAATTGGGGTTAAGGTTGTCGAAATACGTCTGGCCCTCTTCCACTTCATCCGGGTTCGTCTTGCTGAAGAGGTGGTCGTAGAGGCGGGCGTCGGCCTCCAGCGCGTGCGGGGCGCTCACCCAGTGTAGCGTGGCCTTCACCTTGCGCCCGTCGGGGCTGTCGCCGCCGCGGGTGGCGGGGTCGTAGCTGCAGTGCAATTCCACAATCTCTCCGTTTTCGTCTTTGATCACTTCTTCGCACTTGATGAAGTAAGCATTGCGCAGGCGAACTTCGCGTCCGGGGGTCAGGCGGTAATATTTCGGCGGGGGAACTTCGCGGAAGTCATCCTGCTCGATGTACAGCTCGCGTGAGAAGGGGACTTTGCGCATTCCCGCGCTGGCATCCTCGGGGTTGTTCACCGCGTCCAACTCTTCCGACTGTCCTTCTGGATAGTTAGTAATGACGATTTTGAGTGGTTTCATCACCGCCATTACGCGCTGCGCGGTCTTATTCAGATCATTGCGCAGGCAGTCTTCCAGGATAGCCACGTCGATGGTGCTGTTCAGTTTGGTCACGCCAATGCTCTGGCAGAAATCGTAGATCGCCTCCGGGGTATAGCCGCGCCGGCGTAGCCCCGCCAGCGTCGGCAGGCGCGGGTCGTCGTAGCTGTTTACATAGCCGCCGTTGACCAGGTCGATGAATTTGCGCTTGCTCATCACTGTGTAGCTGAGGTTCAGCCGTGCGAATTCGATCTGCCGTGGGTGATAGATGCCCAGTTGATCGAGGAACCAGTCATAGAGCGGGCGGTGATTCTCATATTCCAGCGAGCAGAGCGAATGGGTGACGCCCTCGATGGAGTCCTCCAGGCCATGCGCCCAGTCGTACATCGGATAGATGCACCATTTGTCCCCCTGCCGGTGGTGTTCGGTATGCAGGATACGGTACATCACCGGGTCGCGCAGATTCAGATTGCCCGAGGCCATATCGATTTTAGCGCGGAGTGTGCGCGTGCCGTCAGGGAATTCCCCCGCCCGCATCCGCGCGAATAGATCCAGGTTCTCCTCGACACTACGCTCACGGTAGGGGCTGGCGACGCCGGGTGAATTGATAGTACCACGCATATTGCCCACTTCTTCGGCGGATAGGTCGCAGACATAGGCCACGCCTTTGTTGATCAGCTCCACGGCCCACTCATACATCTGCTCAAAATAATCCGAGCCGAAGAACAGGCGGTCTTCCCAGTCAGCGCCCACCCAGCGCACATCCTCGATGATGCCATCGACAAACTCCTGCTCTTCCTTCACCGGGTTGGTATCGTCAAAGCGCAGGTTGAATTTGCCGTTGAAGTCCCGTGCAATACCGTAGTCGATCCACAACGCCTTGGCGTGGCCGATATGCAGGTAGGCGTTCGGCTCCGGAGGGAAGCGCGTGTGTACCCGGTCGAACTTGCCGTCGCGCAGGTCGGCTTTCACCGCCTCGCGGATGAAGTCGAGGGAAGGAGCGGGACGCTCATCGTTGATATTTTCTGGTTTAATGTCGTTCATAATAGAATCTCTTTCTTAATAACTGTAGGGGCACAAGGCTTGTGCCCCAATGATTGAATTGCATTGTGAGTGTTTTATCATAAAGTCATCATTATGGGCACAAGCCTTGTGCCCCTACGTCTTTCAGTCTCATAATCGCCAGGGCAATACGCCGTAATGTCTCTGGTTTGCCGATAATCTCGGCGATTTCGGTGGCGCCGCCGGGCGTCATCTGTTGTCCAGAGAGGGCAATGCGCACTGGCCACATCACCGTGCCGGTCTTCAGGCCTTTATCATTGCCGAAAGCCTTCAGCGTGTCAACCAATTTATCATTTTGCCAGTCATACAAGTCAGCTAGAATAGTGGCTACCTCGCCCAATACTAACAGACTGGACTCGAGGGTGGACTTGGATTTCTGGTGGATGAATAGCTCGCTATCATACTCCGGCACCGCGGTGAGGAAGCCGACCATCTCCGGGATATCCACCAGCCGAACTACACGACCCTGGATCAGCGCGCTGATCTTCTCGGTGGGCAGGCAACACTCCGGGTAATAGGTAGTGGCCAGCGCATGGAATTTCTCCGGCGTGAGGGCGCGGATATGCAGCCCGTTGAGCCAGTCGAGTTTGGCCATGGCAAAGCACGCGGAGGATTTGCTGATGTGGTTGGTATCGAACTCTTTGATTAACTCCTCCATAGTGAGGAATTCCCGGTCATCGCCGGGATTCCAGCCCAACAGGGAGATGTAGTTCACTACTGCTTCTGGCAGGAAGCCCATCGCCAGCAAGTCCTCAAAGGACGCGTCGCCGTCACGTTTGGAGAGCTTGCGTCCATCCTCTTTGGTGATGTGGGGCAGGTGGATATATTCCGGTATCTCCCAGCCAAAACCCTGATAGAGCAGGTTATATTTCGGCGTTGAGGAGAGGTATTCCACTCCCCGCATCACGTGGGTGATATTCATCAGGTGGTCATCTACCACGTTGGCGAAGTTGTAGGTAGGGTAGCCATCCGATTTCAGCAGCACCTGGTCTTCAATGTCGGCGTTGTTGAAGGAGATAGTGCCGAAGACGTGATCCACAAATGAAGTAGTGCCTGCATCGGGGATCTTCTGTCGGATAACGTGCGGTACGCCAGCGGCCAGCTGCTGTTGCACTTCCTCGGCCGGCAGGTAGCGGCAGGGGTCGCGTAGCTCCAGTTTGGCTTCTTCTTCTTCATCATCATCTTTTTTTCCCGCGCAAAAACAAGGGTAGGCGTGGCCGTTCTCTACCAGCATGTTGGCATATTGTGGGTACAGCTCACGGCGTTCACTCTGGACATATGGCCCCACACCGCCGTCCTTGTCCGGCCCTTCGTCGTAGTAGATGTGCGCCAGTTTAAGGCTGTTATAGATGATCTCTACCGCCTCGGGCACGTGGCGTTTGCGGTCAGTATCCTCAATACGCAGGATAAACAGGCCGTCATTATGCCGCGCATAGAGGAAAGCGTAGAGCGCCGTACGCAAATTCCCGATGTGCATATATCCGGTAGGGCTGGGGGCAAACCTGGTGCGAATCATATTCAATACTCCTTGAGTTCAATTGTTGTCATTTCGATTTATGGGTTTCTGGCAATGCTGATGCCAATAATGCTCCCACAGTCATCATTACCCACGGCATCATGGGGATGTGATAACGGAACATACCGAGGATATTCAGGTGTACTACGGTGAAATAGAGCATAATACACAGGCCCACAATCGGCAAAGTGGGTAGTAGATATCCCAGCCGTTGTCGGATGGGGATCACTAGAAGTGCACAGAAGAATAAAAAGGCCAGCGTCAGATAATAGGTCTGGGAGAATTGCTGGAACCAGTGGAACCAGGCTACGTGGGCGTCTGTCAGTCGATTCTGATACCCGACATTGTTCCAGTCAATTCCATCGTCGTCTCTGGTATACAGATAGCTCAGGCGCGCGGGCACCAAAGCCAGCCCGGCGTAGGGATGTTCGGCCTGATATGCTTTCGCGAGGCGAGTTTTTTCCTGATCGCGTTCGTAGTCGTTTTTCCCCGGCGTCAGCTGCGCTTCCAGTGGGGCAACGTCCACATAGGTGCCGTTGGCGTTGGGGTTATTGGCGATCCAGAGATTATGCCCGATGGAGGTGGTCATCACCGGATGCCCGAATGTCTTATAGGTAAACCATAACCAGGGTGCCAGCACCAGACCAATTAAGATATGGATAGCCAGCACCGGTACCAGCCATTGCACCAGCGGGCGTTGCGCACGCAGGGCGATGATACGAATAACGAAGATGACGAGGGGCACCAGCAGGATATGCGGGCGGGTGAGCGTGGCATAGCCAAAGATAATCCCGGCGGGTAGCAATGCCCAGGGACGTTCCTCGCCCAACAGCAGTAGCTCAGTTCCGAGTAACATCAGCGGGAGAAACAGGTTCTCGCTGGCGATGATCGAGCTGTAAGCTATCTGGTTGGGGTAGCAAGCCATCAACAGCATCGCAAAACGTCCTGCGGCCTCGGAGGAGGTCAAACGACGTCCCAGGCGATAAACCAGATAGACGGTGGCCAACTGCAACAATACGGAGACGCACTTTATGGCAAAGAGCGAAGTGCCAAAAATTTTGATCAACAGCACGAGAAAGAGCGGATAACCCGGGGCGAAAAAGGCGGATATCTCGCCATTATAGCGATACCCGGCTCCATTAACAAGATTGATGGCGCACTGGTAGTACCATTCGAAATCACTCACCGGCCAGGGATCATTCGCAATAATCCACCAGACCCGCAACGAGGCTGCCAATAACAGAATAATGGGCAGGTAGGCGGGCGATAACACCATACGGAGGATGAAATTTGTAATTGTCTGAATAAATGCTTTCACAGTATTTCTCAACAGTCCTTATTTCCTACACAGAGAATATGCGGGAAGGGGATAATATCACGCAGGTGGTGAACATGCAGATTTTTAACGCCAATTCGCGTGAGTACCTCACGCCAGTTTTCGATACTGCGATAGTAGACGATGCCATCACTGGTGAGCATGTCCAGGAGATAGGTGAAATATGCCTTCCAGTGAGGGTGTGTCCCGACATCCTTCACAATGAAGTAGCCACCGGGCTTGACTAATGCCAGTGCATTAGCCAGTACACGGTCGCCCGGAGCTACCGGGATGTGGTGAATAATATCCAGCATTAATAATGCGTCGATATTTGTGCCCAGCTCCTCGCGCACTTCACAGACATCACGCGCCAGAAAGGAGATGTTCGTTAGCTGCAAGCTTTCGGCGATAGATTTCGCGACAGCGATTCGTTTTTCGTCCATATCGAGGCCAATGAAATTACACCGGGGGCGTGCCAGTGCGAAGGCGAGGGTGAATAAACCGAAACCGCACCCCAAGTCAATCACGGTGCCGCTCTCGGGCAGATATTGAATGATATCATCGAGAAAGCGCCCGTGGATAACTCGAAACCGTATCCGCGCGTATAACTGCGCCTTGCCGGAGAGAACACGCAAAATCTGCGTGCGTATTCGATGCCAGTCAGGATCAGATGCCGTCGTGTCTTCTAGCAGTGTTAGTTTACCCATCACCTATAGTATTTCCTTGCATTCGCTACGATTACCTGCAATGCGCAAAAAATGGCCGTCCGGTATACCGGACGGCCATCATATTTCCTGGTTATTCCACCAGATTTTAGTCGACAATCCTCAACTTGATCTCATCAGAGTTGGCCTTCAGTTCCGGGGCGTACATGGCGCTTGCCTTGGTGGGCAGGGCGCTGAACTGTCCGGGGATCTCGGCGCGCATGCGGTAGGAGATGCTGTGTTTGCCACGGGCCAGCGAGCGGACGAAGAAGCTGACGCGCTCGTCGTGTAGCTCCATGTAGGCACCCATCTCGTTGCCGTTGTAGCCACTCTGCACCTCTGCTGGTTCAAACCCAGCGGCCTTCATATCCTCAAAGAGGATATATTCGTAGTCGTTCTTCGAGTCGATTTCTAGCTCGATCTCGATCATGTCACCGCTCTTTACGGTGTCGAGATTGGCCAGCTCGAGGCGGTTGTACTTCACTACTTGCTGGTCAACTGCCTGTCCGTGGCTGCCTTCGGCTTTGATGCTCTTGGCCACGCGCTCCAGCTTGTAGTATTTGCGGTTGACCTTTATCTCCAGGCCCGCCTTGGTGATCATATCTTCCAGCGTGAAGTTGGTCAGGTAGGCGTTGAAGTACAGTGGGCCGACGCCGGTCTTCACCAGCTCTATTTTATGCGCGCCGGTGGTGACGGCGTCACCTTCCAACACTACTTTGTTGTCGAAGGTGAAGAGGTTGGTGTTGTCGATCTTCACCGTTTTTACTTTTACGCCATCAATCATGACATCCACTGTCATATTCGGCTTGTCTTCGCCACTGGCTTTCATGTAGTCGGCGAAGGCCTCTACCACAATTGCGGTGTCGCGGGTGCTATTCCAATAGGTGGCGTTTTTCCGGTTATTCAGCAGGTATTTCACCATGCGACTAGCCTTCTGGCCTTTCGGGTCGGTGATGGTGAGGAGTTTCAGGTAGTACGCCTGCGCCTCATATTCGCTGCCGTACCAGTACCACCAGTAGTTGTCGCCCGGCAGTTTCAGGTACGCGGTCTGGTTCTCGTCATCCTGCACCAGATACTGGTCGATGTTGCGGATCACCATGTCGCGCTTCTCGATATCCTTCACCTTGTCCAGCGCAATGCCGAACATGCTCAGGGAATATACCGGCAGCCCCAGACGGTCGCGGTAGAGGAAGTCGCGCATGGCGATGTTGTCCACGCATTCATCAACTAACACCATGTAGGTGTAGGCATCCATAGCGTAGGCTGTCCAGTCTTTATGGGCTTGCAGTTCCGCCACGCGGCGGTTCTGGTCATTGGTGAGCCACTGGATGCCACGGGCGATCATATCGGGCGGTACTGCCACGCCATTGGCACGTGCCTGCTGCAGGCCATGTACCACCACGGCGGTGGTATGCGAGTAGGACTGTTCGCCATAGCCGCTGAACCAGCCCCAGCCGCCGTCGGCGCACTGCATGGAGGCCAGTTTTTCGATTCCGGCCTTCACCATGGCGTTGACTTCGGTCTCGCTGAAGACGGGGTTGCGGTCAAAACGCTTCCACTGTTTGGCACGGGTCTTATCGTCACCGATCTCCTGCGCGTTCAGGTTAGTGCGCTTGGTCTCGATATCCTTCAGGTTCAACCCCATACCGAGTAGCACTTTTTGTGTAATTACTGTCGGCAGGAAGCGGTTTAGTGTCTGCTCGGTGCATCCATACGGGTAATCCACCATGTAGGGCAGGGCATCCACCATCGCGCCAGCCAGGGTGGGGGAGTAGCGGATTTCCAGCTTGCTCTGCTCCGGGCGACGTTCGGCGGGAACATTTATATCCATGGCGCCGCTGGTGGCATCGGGGCGGATGACGCCGCTGAAGCTCTCGGTTTTGAGCATCCCATGTACGTACACCGGGAACTTCTGTTCCATAGCGTCGGACTCTTCGTCGGTAATCGCCTTCATACGGATCGTTGCTTCGCCCGGTTGAGTGACAGCCACGCGCCAGTCGACGCGCTGGTCGGTATTGGGTTCTATTTCAATGATCTGCTCTTGGGCCGGGAATACCTTCGGATCGGCGTTGACGAATGCCCCTAGCGGTTGCAGGCAGCCACCGTCGGCTTCCAGCACTACCTTCACGGTTTTCTTATTACTCAGGTAGTTATGCACTACCGCCGAGAGCACCACTTCATCTTTCTGCACAAAGAAGCGTGGAGCTTGCAGGCGGATTATTACGTTCTTACTGGTCATGGTTTCGGCGCTTCCTTCGCCAACTGCAGTGCCATTACCCATCGCCCAGACTTTGGTTTTCCAGGTGGTGAGATTCTCCGGCATTTGTATGTCAATCGTCGCCTCGCCGTTAGCATCCGTGATAACTGAAGGTGCCCAGAAAGCGCTGTCGGCGAAGTCGCTGCGGATGGTCGGCATCACGCCATTGGGGATGTCGGGCATACCAGGTGTATTCTTATCGCCCGGCAGCCCTTGTGAACCCATCGGGCCAGCTTCGTTTTTATTAGCCATTAGAGAGTCGCTCATTGCCGGCGCAGCCATTGCCATCGGCACACCAGTAGCACCTCTCCTGGCATACATTAAGTTCCCATGCGGCCCTCCCAGACCTCCTCTGCCGAAGCCGCCTCCGGTGTCACCTTCATCGTCTGCCACAGTGTAGCCGAAGGTTCCGAGGATGCCCATAGTTTTCTCATCAGGCAGGGTGATGTTGTAACCGCCACGGGTGAGGTTAGTCACACTGCTCTGGTAGTGCGAGCGACGCCATTTCCAGAAGAAGTCCTTGATGTCGGGCACATTGGAACCGCCGCTGATGTACTCCAGTGATTTGTCGTACATAGTGACGGCGGTGGAGCCTACTACCGGGTTACCATCTGGATCAGTCAGTTTGATCTTCACCGTCGCTATTTCGCCGGGCAGGTATTTTTTTGAGTTGGGCGTTACCGCCACGTCGATGGCACGTTTCACTGGTGGTACGCAGATTTCTCGTGTTTCGCTGTAGAGTTTGCCATTGCAGACGGTCACCGCTTCGACAAAGAAGTTCGGCATATCTGCCTGCGCTACGGCAATTTCTTCAATGGCGCTCTGGCCGGTCAGGTGGAGCACCTTGGGAGCCAGGTAGACGCCGTTGGCCGGGCGCACGAAGAGCAACACGGTAGAGTCCGGCTGGTTAGTGTTGATCTTCAGACTCACTGCTTCGCCTGGTTTGTAGTCGCGCTTGTCCTGAACCAGTTCAATATCGTTAAAGCGGAACTGGTTGTTGTCAGCGCCTTCGCCACGGATGGTGAAGACGTAGCCGCCCTCCTGGGTATTATGGCCTTTGCGGTCATCCAGTGTGTAGCTCAGGCGATATTGTCCGGCTTCGGTCGCTTTTATTTGTAGCGTAGTAACGCCCAGGTCGTTGGTATCCAACGCCCACTGTTGCACTTCGGTTTCCACTGGCGTCACTTTGTCACCATCTTTGTTGTAGCTGATCTTCAGCAGGCGCAAGTTACCTTTGCCTGGTACGGGCTGACTGCTGAGCGTCTGGGCATTGATGTCGACCTGGATGACATCGCCGACGCGATAGTAGCCGCGGTCTACCGAGACGTAGACTTTGAACGGTTTACGCGCGACGAGTACCGTACCGGCACCGGTGATAGTACGGCGGGATTTATCGGTTACTTCGGCTGTTATCTCATATTTGTGATCCATATCGCCTTGAATCGCCTTGGCGAGCGCGGTATCGATATCGACCTTCACGGTACCGTCGGCCCCGATGGTGGTCTCAATCTCTGCGATAAGCTCTGGTTGCGGCGTGTTGCGATAGTACCCCTGCCACCAGATTGGCGTTGGGCGCACACAGCCCCATTCGCTCCAGCCGGGATACCAGGTGTAGTCATAGCCATACCACCAGTAGCCGGGGCCATAGAACCAATCCCATTTTGCCGCTGGATACCAGCTAGCGCTGTAGCCAGTGCGGAGTATTTTATACTTCACTTTGGCATCGGTGACGGGAGCGCCGAAGTAGTAGTTCGCCTTGATGGTGGCCTGAATTTTGTCGCCCAGCATCACCGGCTCGGTGGGGGCGTCTACTTTCACTTCAAATTCCGGCTTTTTGTACTCCTCCACGCGGAAGGTTACCGAGCCGCCGGTGTAGCTACCAGCATCTGCGATAACAGGTGCCCGCGCAATGTCTTTCAGTGCGCCGCGCATGGGCATTGGCGTTACAGTTACCGGCTCATTGTTATAATTGTAGGGTATCTGCACGCTATACACGCCCAGGGTAGCATCTTTGGCCAGGGTATAGTCGCCGTCGATGCCGCCAAATTCGTCGGCTGTGTAGGTTTTCTCGAAGATCTTCTCACCCTTGGGGTTATAGATCTCTACCGGGAAGGACTTGCCCGCGTAGGGGTTTTTATCGCCCTGGTCGTATTTCGCTGTACTCACCCAGAATTTGAACTTCATCGCCTGGTTAGGGCGATATACCGGGCGATCGGTGAGGGCGAAGGTCTTCATGGCGTTGTATTCGGAATCATATTGCCCGCCATACCAGGCGCCAGAGAAGCCCAGGTAGGCCAGCCGATTATCCTTGGTAGCGGTGGTGAGCCAGGTGTAATTGGTGTCCAAAGGTTTGCCAAAATATTGTCCCTGGGCGTCAGTTGTGCCCTGTACGTTGGTAGTGGTGATGTTATAGTACCCGCCGCCATTATCTTTATTGTTTACCCAATCCTGATGGTAGCCGAAGAAGTCCAGTTTGGCGTTCGGGATCGCCGCGCCGCTAACGGCATCGGCAACATAATAGTAGGTACCATTCGGCATGGGTTTCTTCACGATAGTAGTATCGGCCACCCAGATGATGATGCGGCTGATGTTGCCGTTCGGCA
>JBBRXO010000060.1:0-16868 GCA_038248345.1 Armatimonadota bacterium
AGTTTTTGCTTGGTATGGTACATCGGTCGGCAGCAGCGCAACTGATCTTCACCACGCATGATGCTACGCTACTGGATGCTGATATATTCCGCCGTGATCAGGTGTGGTTCATCGAAAAAGATAGATCAGGGGCTTCCATGATCAGTTCGCTGTGGGATTACAAAGTCCGCAAAGAGGAAAACTTCCGGCTCGGGTATCTGAAAGGACGTTACGGCGCTATCCCCTTTATAGGAGAGTGCGATTTTGGCAAATAATCGTGGCTTACGTAGTGACAAATCATTCCAGCGGCGCGGCAGGCCGGATCGTCAGCCGCGCCAGCGTATCCTGATTGTCTGTGAAGGGGAAAAGACGGAGCCAATCTACTTCAAAGAACTGCACCGCAGCAAGCGGGTACCAGCCGAAGTGGAGATATGCGGAGATGAGTGCGGTTCGCATCCCAAAAACGTAGTTGAATTTGCCGTAAAAAAGATCAGCAGAGCGACCCGGGATAAATTGCCTTACGACAAGGTGTGGTGTGTTTATGATAGAGATGAGCATCAAAAAATAGAGGATGCGCATGTAAAGGCTCGAGCAAATAGCATTGAAGTAGCGTTTTCCAATCCCTGTTTCGAGTTGTGGTATTTGCTCCATTTCAAATATCATACTGCGCACATTGAACGCGGAGAAGTGATAAATGAACTGCTGACCCACATCCCTAAATATGAGAAAGGACTGAAGATGTTCGGCGTCTTGCCGGAGAGTCGCGTTGCGCTGGAACATGCGGAGAGATTACGCGAAAGGCATGGGAATAGCTTTCGACCAGTTGACTCCAACCCTTCCACCACCGTCGATCTGATGGTGAAGGCGTTGTCTGAGATGGCTGGCGAATAAACATAGCGGGGTGGTGATCTATCAATATCGATTTCTCACCCCCCCTTTCACGTCTCCACCAGTAGGAAACTACTTCCCGATGCAGGTCATCCCTGTCAGGCTTCGCACGTACATTCGCTCACCGGCAAAGATTGGGTTGCTGCGGAAGGTGCCGTCAATTGGATTGCGGGCTATCTCCGCGTACTCTTTGGCTGGATCAAGTACCAGCACGGTACTGCCACTGCTCACGTAGACGTATTTGCCGGCACTCACCGGAGAAGGATAGTATGTTCCGCCGCCCATGTTCGGCAGTTTTGCCGGCCATTTATTCAGGCTCACACCGGTCTTTGCGTTGATGGCGGAGAGCATCCCCACCTGATTTACCACATAGATATTGCCATCATAAAATAGTGGTGACGCGTAGTAACGTTGTTTAGGGACGGTACAATCCCAGAGTTTATTCACAATCACCGCATCATTCTCCACTTTAGCAGGCAATTGCCAGGCGCTGATCATGTCAGTCTCGGTTCCACTTTTCATGGCGTATATTACCCCATCGTGGACTATCGGTGCGCTATGCTCGGGTGCGCAAAGCCCAGTCGCCAGCGCAATGCCGTCGGAGATGCGGATGATCTCGCCATTGGTGGTGACTAATACCGATACGTCACCGATCTTTGTCAGCACCGGGGAACCCCAATGCGGGGCGCTCTTCGCCTGCCAAAGTTGAGTCCCGGTCAGCGGGTCATAGGCAACAATGTCGCCATAGGCAATAATCAACTTACCATCAGCCAACACCGGGGAAGCATCGAAACCCCATGCGGAGGGAGTGGGCACGCGTAGCTGTTTAGTCCAGACGCGCACACCATCTATGGTGAAGCAGGTGGCGACGCCGCTGGCGAAGAGCGCCCAGACATGTACACCATCGCTTACCGGCGTCTGGGTAGAGCCACCCATCTCGGGGTGCGGGTCACGACTTTTAATAAACTGCTCGCCTGGTGTATTTATATCGGTCGGGCTATTAGTCTTTTGCCAGATGATCTTGCCGTCCGCTGCACCCAGGCAAAGCAAACTGTTCGGTTCCGCGCAGACAAAGAGCTTATCGCCCACCAGTATCGGTGAGGAATTGCTCCATTGCGCAATGGGGGTAGACCAGACGACGTTCTTATCTTTCGCCCATTCCGTCGGGGGGGTCGCCGCCGGATATTCACCGGTGCCATCACCACGCCACCCGCGCGGCTCGCCCGCCCAACTAAGCATAGCGGTCAGTAATAATGCAGCCGCCAGCATAACTCGAATTATTTTCATACAACCCTCCAGCAAGATATGATGCGAATAAAGCACCAAAATAGTCGCAGAAACATCCACGCACCCACTCACATGCCCGGTACTATAATACCTTGTTTGGGGAGAAGAGACTACTCACGGTAGCAGGTACTATTTTACCGATATTCAATTAGCGTTTGTAGGGTTTCCTGCCGGGGTGGGTTGGTCAATGGCTTGGAGGAAATCGGTGCGGACCATCCTGATTAATGACGTCTCAACGGGTGTAAACTCGACGGTGTTATTATGTGAGAAAATGAGTTTATCGCTACGTAACGCATTAACTTATTGAGACATCAATATTGGCTGCACTATGCCTGCCAAAATTATAACCACAAAAGCGTATATCGGCGTAAGAGAGCGCGATACTGTGCCGTGGTATTGCCCGTGTGTTCTATCTATCTTCATATAAAGCCATGCGAATGCAAACAGGGTTATGGCGAGGAATATAACAATTGCTATTGTTAGATACTCATATTCATCAATTCTATAAAAAATGACGATACTGCACCAAATCACAAGGGCTACTACAAGAAGAAGGAAGATTTGCCATGTCCATTTTGCCCGATCTTTTCTAGTGGGCATGGGAATTGCCAACGCGGCACATCTCTTCCTGATTTCTCGCAACGCTAGTGTGGCGGGTACGAAGATTAGCCAGAGCACGAGGATAATGTACTCACCCGCAAGACGTGGGAACAGGTACGAAAGGCCATATTCTCTACCGCTGAAAGGCAGCTGAATGTATATTGCGTAGATAGTCAACGGGGCGATAACTCCATAGCCGATGATGCGCAGCAATGCAATTGCGGTAGGCAGTATCGTTATTGGCAGAGGAAGCGTTCGCTTTTTCTGATCGAAAAGTAGGAACAATGCTCGCAACCCACCGAAGAGCATAATTATCAGGATGGTAGCTACCAATACATTCGTCGTCAATTCTGAAACGACTGCTTGCTCATGCTGACGAGAAGGAGCAAAATCTGCGATTGTGGGCGTATTATTATATATAACAACCCCAATAGGCATCACACCATTAGCAATAAGACTACTATACTTGGTTATCGCTTGTTGTTTTTGCAGCTTGGATTTTTTTAAAGACTCATCTTTGGTATACTTTTTAATGTTTTTGATGTTGTTCTCATCGGCAAATCCCTTTTTATTGCTTGATAAACTCGGTATAAGCGGAAACATATAGGTTTGCTCATAAGTATGTTCTGGGTCTGAAATTACTCTTATTCCGCTTAATGCCGCCACCCGCCCATACCCCAAAACCACCGCCAAAATCACCGCCAGCGTCGGTAGCACGGCGCGTAGGGTGAAGCGGGCGTAGGCGCGCAGGGTCATGCGGCGTTTGTTGGCGGTCTCCAGCTCGGTGGCGATCTCGGCGGGGGGCCGAAGGCGGTTATTGCTCCGGCCACGCTCTCCTCGTCGGTTACACCCTCCGCTTGCAATGATTCCGCCGTCTCCTGCAGGTGGGCGCGCAGCTCCTGGCGCACGTCCAGCCGCAACTCCGGGTCGTCATGCAGCCCCTCGGTCACATCATCCGTCAATTTTTCGATGCGCTCGTCCATGGTCGTCTCCCTTCGGCTAGGTTACGCGGTGGCTTGGTCTGGCTGCAGCATCAGTGTGTTCATGGCACTGCTGAAGGCCGTCCACTCCGCCGCTTTCTCCCCGGCCAGCGCGCGGCCCTTGTGGGTGAGCAGGTAGTATTTGCGTGCCTTGCCTGCGTCGCCGTCGCGCCACTCGCCGCTGATGACGCCCGCGCCCTCCAGCCGGTGCAGGCAGGGGTAGAGGGTGCCTTCCTTCCAGGCGAAGGCGTTGTCGGTACGCTCATTTACCTGCTTGATGATCTCGTACCCGTACATGGCGCGCTCGTTGAGCAGCTTGAGGATGATAGTCTCCGTGGCCCCGCGCATCAATTCACTATTCATGATAACCTCCCCTAGCCTATACCTCGATGGGCTATGTATAGATGTTACCTCGTGTTGCTAGGTATGTCAAGGGGGGGGGCACTTCTAAGTTGACCGGGGCGTCGTTGAGTCATTTATCTGCAAATATTTCACCACGAAGTGGGGCAGGGCAATGCGGAGATTGGCGTTCCCAGGAGTTGTAGGCCGCGCCCGCCGTGGCGCGTATTTTCTAACAATTGCGCGCCACGGCATGCGCGGGCTACAGAGGGACGGGGGTTATCCATTACCACCCATCTCGCGACAACTATTGACTTTGTGGGGCCAGACAGCTATAATAAATTTCGTCGTAAAGCGACGTGTCATGGCCTCATCGTCTAGTGGCCTAGGACGCCTGGTTCTCAGCCAGGAGATCAGGGGTTCGAATCCCCTTGGGGCGACCATTTTAAACCGCCGGTGAGAGCTCTCCGGCGGTTTTGTAGTTGGTGCTTTACATTCCGCCAATATGTGGTATCATATAACCGCAATTAACATATACATCAGTAGTGAAAAGGAGTTCCCATGCGTATCATCATGCCTATAGCTGCACTTGCAGTGCTGTTTGTCCTCCCCGCCGTTATTGGCTGCGGGCCGAAGGCGGAGCCTGCTACTACCCCGACGCCAATAGGGCAACGGGCACAACCGACTGCAACTAACAAAACAGCCCCGGCGCCAAACAATCAAATGGTAACCACTTACAGCGCGCCTGCGCCGACTTCTGCACCGCCACCGGCTCCGACAAACAATGCCAACATGATGACCAACGATGGGATGCGCCGGATAACCTCAAAAAATGGGTATTACCTGGATATACCTGCGAGTTGGGTCGAAGAAAAAATCAATGTTCCTAACGCCGACTTGGCTTTTGCTTATCCTGCAGCACAAGATTATCATGGTATTATTGCTGATTGCGTGACTTTTTATGCGGTACTTCTCCGAGAGCTAACGCTTGATGAGTGCCTGGACGCCGCGCAGAAGGGTGTGAAGGAAAAGTCAAAATTTTCGTTAGTCAGTATTTCGGACATAAACGGCGAAATCCCCATGAAGAAAATGATATACACTGCAGAAGTTGAAAAAGATTTGGATGGGAAAGTAGCACTCTACCTAATGGTGAAGGGACTGAATATGTACATGATTATGTGCACGGGAGACCCGCAGATGTTCAACCAACTCGAACCCAGATTTGATACCATAGCACGTTCCTTTCGTCTTCAGTAGGGCTTATCGTGGCATGGGCGAGACGCCTATGCCACGATAAACCTACAGACCTACTCCATCACCACCACAACCGAGCGGGGTGGGATGGTTACGGTATCGCCGGTTGGTTGCGTTTCGGGGGCTTCGGGGGTAACCAGTTGCAGCGGCCCGCGAGTGCCGCCCGCGAAGGCCAGGGTGGCGCTGATTGTACGTTCGGCATCGGTGTTGGCAATTACCAGCGCCCGTTTGCCGCCGTCGGACTGGTGATAGGCGGTGTAGTCCGCATACGGCTGGCCCGCCACCGTCACGCTCGCGCCCACGGTATCCGCATACTCGGCATCCCACAGGTATGCGCGGTAGCGTGTGCGTAACGCGTCGATGAGCTTGCCATAGGCGAGGGTACGCGGAAAATCGGCCAATCGCCCGTGAAAATTGAACGGCTCGTAGCTGATAATATACCGGTGTTGCAGGCACTTATTCAGCTGATTGCGGTCATCGAATCCGGTCACGGCAATCATCATCGGCAGGTAGGGGTCCATATAGCGTAGTAGATGGACGGTATCCGCGGTGATGCGATAATAAGCCAGGTGGTAACGCAGGTTTTCCACATCGTAACAGGCCTCGCCCGCGTAGAGAAATTCCGCATCCCGTGGCTGGCTGGTCTGCAGGAAGCGCTCGCAAAGCGGGATGTCGCCGCCATGGACGAAGGCAGGCACGTGATGGCCGTGGGTGGGGTCGAAACAGTATTTCGCCGGTGCATGGTGCTGACATTCATCGAAAAGCATACCTGCCGCACCGAGATCGAGCAATTTGGTGAACTCCGCCGCCGCTACCTCGCGCCATTCAGCGGATAAATGACACATCGGCGAGAAGCGGCGCGTGTTGATATCGGCCAGCTGCTCGTAGGACTGGTACAGATATCCGCCATAGATATGCGCATCGCCGTAGGGGTCTTTGGTGGCATATTGGTGCCCAACGGTGCGGTACCACGGCTGGCTGCGGTCACCCCAGGTGAACTTGCTGAAGAGGATAATCTTCACTCCCAACGCCTGCACCGTGGCAATCGCCTCCTGCAGCTTCGCCCAGCTTCCCAGTCGCGGATCAGTATCGTGCGACGGATTGCCGCGATCCTGCCCGCCGTCGTTCCAGCCCACCACCTGGATGGCTTCTACTCCGTGGGCGGCACATTCTTTGCCGATCTCAATCAGCTCAGCATAGTTGTAGCGCAGACTATCCTCGGCGCAATTCAGCTGCACCTGTTGCCAGGCATGGGGTGCCGTCACCCAAGCGGGCGTAGGCGGGCGGGTGAACCAGCTGGTTCGCCAGCTCCGGTACTTGTCCACCCCCTTATGCCAGCTACCCTGGTAAGGTTGGATGACGATGGGCACCAGTGTGTATGATTCGTCGGGATTGACGTAGGTGAAGTGTGCAATAAACAGCTCCAGTGCTACAGTATGCCCATCGATCTTATCATCCGTGGGCAGCAGCTCGGTGTTGCTGTCCGCATACCCAGGGCGAAAGCGGAAGGAATAATTGACCATCTCGCGCATGGTGTGATCATGCGCGCCGATATAAAACCCCTGCGCAACCTGTGCCAGCAGTATATACTGTGCCTCGGTGGTATACGCTTCGTTGTTGCCTAGATAATCGTAACCATAGTAGCCATGATTGTTAGCGATCTTTGGGTAGAGCGGTGTCTTTCGCATACTGCAGTAGGCCAAAGAGATCCGCTCGAGTTTTTCTGCTGGCGCAGAGGGGGCAATATCGCCCAGGCAGGGGAAGCAGACAACCGAGGCGGTTAATTCGGAGCGGTTCTCCAACTCTCCGGTGAAGGTCAGCCCGTCAGCGCCGAGGGTGACCGTCATTACGAATTTGATATCGTGGGTTCCACCATACTCACTCGTCAGTTTATCCCAGCAGAAAGTGAGGCTGTTGGCAGAAAATGTGTACTCAGTCAGAGTCTGGCGCGTGCCGTAGATATAATTCAAATGGCGCTCCGGCAGCGGCAGCTCCATCTGAAATGACAGCCCCAGCTCCGGGCGGCGCAACAGTTCCCAGCCGGTCGCTTTATTCACCAGGCGAACCATTGCCCCGTTCGTCCGGTCAAACTGTGCCCGCAGCACGTCATTTTCCAGGGAAAGATATTCGATTTCAGTTGTCATAGGATTCTCCTAATATTGGCTATGCCCACAACCAAATTGTAGGGGCACAAGGCTTGTGCCCACGTCTTTACCTTCAATTGGTAATGTCTCCGATAACTCGTTAAGAGGACATGCCATGTGCCCCTACAAAAATCCCAGCGTAAAAAAGTTTTTGCAATTACCCGCTTATATTATTCCAATAGTTGGTGATTTTGCAACAGTTTGGTATAGTATCGTCTATATAGCAAGCTTAAATCAATATAGAAGTAGTAAAAATGACCGAAATGACCCCCGGTGAGCGGGTAGTCCGCTGTTTCATTGGTGAGGAGATCGACCGTGTCCCCTTTGGCGTTGGTATCGGATGGATTCCGTGGGAGGAGACCAGAGCGAGATGGCGGCAGGAGAGTGGTATTGCCGATCTGGATGTCAACGCCTATTTTGGTTTTGATCCCAGCTTTGTGCATCCCGCCTACTCACCGGGGATATTCCCGCTGTATAAGGAAGAGGTGCTGGAGGAGAATGAAGAGTTTATCATTCATCGCGACTCCCGTGGTATCACCAAAAGGGATCGGCGCGACGGTGGTTCCATGCCGCAGTTCCTGGATTATCCGGTAAAAACGCCGGAGGATTGGGAGCGGCTGAAGAATGAGCGGCTGTGTATCGATGCTGCCGGGCGTATCACGCAGGATTGGGATGAATTCCGGGCGCGCCTCAAAGATAAAGGCGAAGCGGTACAGGTGGGCAGTTTCCCCTATGGGATATTCGGCACCCCCCGCGACTTTATGGGTGACGAGGAGTTGCTGGTCGCTTTCTATGAAGAGCCGGAGATGGTCAAGGATATGATGGAGCACCTTACCTCTATGTGGCTCTCCATCTTCGAGAAAGTGGCCGCTGAAGTGCAGATCGACCATATTCACATCTGGGAAGATATGTCCGGTTGCCAGGGATCGTTGCTTTCTCCGCGCATGGTGGAGGAGTTCATGATGCCCTGTTACGACCGCATCACCGACTTCGCGCGCAGCGTGGGGGCGCGGGTGATTTCAGTGGATACCGATGGCAACTGTAGCGAGCTGGTGCCCGTCATGATGCGCCACGGGGTAAATATGTTCTTCCCCTTCGAGGTGCAGGCGGGCAACGATATCCTCGCCTATCGCCGCCAATATCCCGAGCTAGGCATCGAGGGGGGGTTGGATAAGCGTGCGCTGGCTATAGGCAAAGCCGAGATCGACAAAGAGATAGCCATCGCCGCGGAGATGATCAAATACGGCCGCTTCGTCCCCGGCTTCGACCACCTCATCCCCCCCGATGTATCGTGGGAGAATTTCCACTACGCCGTCAACGAGATGCGCAAACTATGTATGGGGTATGGACGGTAACGACCTGTTGTTTTAATTCACAGGATAGAAGGATTATAAGGATAAATAGAGCAGGGAAGTAGGGGCACATGGCATGTGCCCTAAATACGGGGTATGGCTGTCATGACCAATTGAAGGTATGTTTACGACGTGGGCACAAGCCTTGTGCCCCTACTCAGTTCAAAGAATGAGCGCCCTTCAGGGTGTGGCTATACAATGGCGGTATATGTCGCATGTTATCACCATCATCCCCATTCGATTGTGCTACAATAGCTTCGTTGTTCCATGTAATATACATGGATGTGCAAAGGGGGCTGATGATGGAGTTATCACAGGTGAAAGACCTTATGGATCAGGTGCAGGCCAATGCGCGGGTGTCTACGGTATACGGAGAGCCGGTGCAGGTGGGCGAGCGCATTATCATCACCGTGGCCGAGGTGCAATATGGCGGTGGCGGCGGTGGTGGGGCCGGCAAGCGCATGGATAAAGCCGAGGGCGGCGGAGGTGGCGGCGGCGGTGGTGTCATCGTCCGCCCGCTGGGCTGCATGGTTATCGGCAAAGATGATGAAAAATGGGTGCCGGTAATCGACTACAACCGCGCCATCATCATCGGCGGCGCCCTCGCCGTGCTGCTGCTCACCACTGTGCGGGCGTTGGCACGGCGCTAGCAAGGAAAGACTTGGCTGAAGTTCTAACGAAACCCGGGGAAGAGCCTCCCCCGGGTTTCGCCCGGGGCTATGTTAGTATCATTTTGAGAGCTATTGAACCCTAGTAGCCATTAAATTGAATGGAGATGTATGCGAAGCCCATGTAGGTATAAATTATGCAATTATCGCTTCGCTCACTCGGCTATACCCTCTGCATGTTTTTCCTGTTCTCCCTTGCCGTCCACGCCGCCCCGGCGCCGCCGGAGCTAACCGGCACCGCAGCGATATCTGTGGATATGGATACCGATGAGATAATATACACGAAGAATATCGACGCGAAGGTCTACCCGGCCAGTATCACCAAATTGATGACGGCGTTGCTGCTGGCAGAGAATAAGCAGCCTGCCGATGCCCTGGTATACACCCAAACCGCCAAAGCGCAGCCCCCTTACTCGTACAACCATAATATTCACCCGGTAGCAGTCGGCGATACTATCTCCGCGGAAGATGCCATGGATATACTGTTGCTCTTCTCTGGCAACGACATCGCCTATCTGATAGCGGATAATGTCAGCGGGGATGCCGGTAAATTCGCCGCCGCGATGAATGACAAAGCCCGGCAGCTGAAAATGTCCGGGACGCACTGGGTCACGCCCAATGGATTAGATGCTGGTAAAAATGGGCACTACGCTACCGCCTATGATTTAGCATTACTGGGCATGGCGGCCTACCGCAACCCGTGGATACAGCAGAGTATGGCCAAAAAAACCAGCCTGGTACATTCCGCCCATGGGCTGGTCGGCACGGTAGAAAATAGCAACAAATTATTAGGCAAAGACGGCTGTGTCGGTGGCAAAACCGGCTATACCGCCAAAGCGGGTCGCTGTTTTGTCGCGATGTATGAAAGAGCTGGCCGCCATATCATCGGCGTGGTGATGAATTCCACCTACAATTTCCCGCAGGATACGATAGTATTTGCGGACATGGAGAAGCTGATCAATTGGAGCTATGCCGCGCCGAAAGCTGCACTCTACCCCAGCGGCGCCACCATACAAACAGCTACAGTAGAGTACAATGTTCTGCCATATTTCGGACCGAAAAAGCTCGCCAAAATCCCCCTCATCGTGAAGCAGGACGTGAACTATTACGCTAACGACGTTACCCCGGTGACGACCGTCAAACTGGGGGTGATTGATCCGTGGAAACTGGACAAAAATAGCGTAATCGGCACGCTGGAGCTAGCGCAAAGAGCTGCAACCAGCAGCAACAACCTCTACCCCCTCATCGCAACCGGCGACATTATCAAAGAAAATATGGCAATCTACCTCTGGGCGACGCTCGGACTGATGCTGATGGTGGTGGGGATAGTGGTAGTTATTGTTTATGTTCGTCGGAGGATGGGTGAGGGGTGATGGTGGTAGCGAGACAAATGTGGGTTAGGTGGTGGTGCAGCAGTCAGGTCAGCTAGCTGGCAAGTAGCAGCAGGACGGTGACGACAAGCATACTGCTGGGCATTAGAATGCCAGTCGTCTGCCTGCACGGACTACCTTCGGGTGGAAAGAGACCGGCTTGAAGAATCGTATGTTGCAGGCCCTATCAGCCCGAAGGGCTAAATTCATTGCCATCATTTCCCTCTGGGCGGTGCCCTGGACAAACTAAAAGAGGTTTTGCGATTCTCCTGCACAAACTCCTTGACATATCAGCCACTAAGCAGGACAATCATAAGTGGGGAAATATATTTCCCTGCGAATTTTTTTGTGAGGTGATGATCATGGTGCGAACTGTGCCGGTTTTCCTGTTACTCGCCGTTGTTGCCATATTTTTGGCGGGTTGCAACAGCAATTCTACGCCATCCACACAGGGTGGTCAGGTGCGCGGGGTCGTTGATACTGCTACCCTTGATGGCAGCAACCCGACGGTTACCGTGGGCATTGATGGGCTGGACACCACCGTGCCGGTGGGCGCAGACGGGAGCTTCCTGTTGGATAATGTGCCACCGGGCGTGCATACGCTGGTGGCGAAGACGAATAGCAATGCGTTCGCCATGGTGGTGACGGTGGCGGACGGGCGCGAGACGAATGTGGGCCAGGTGGCGCTACGGCGGAGCGGACAGATCGCCGGCATGGTGACCGTGTCCGTCGCCCTCACCCCCATCGCCGACGCGCACGTGACAGTGACCGAGAAAGTGATGGTGATCATGGATGAGACACCCCACCCGGTGCGCACGGCGCGTACATCGGCAACCGGCAGCTATACAGTAGAAGGCCTGCCTGTGGGCGAGTATATGGTGGCGATCGCCAAAGACGGCTATGCGACCGTTTCCCTTTTCCTCTCCGTCAACGCCGCCGCCACCACCGTGGGCGATGCGCAATTGACCGTGGTGGACGTGGAAGCGGGCAGTGTGAAGGGAACTGTCTCGGGCACTAGCGCCGACGGCGCCACCTTCCCACTGGGCGGGGCCTTCATCGTGCTGATGCCGAACAATGGTGTGGTACCGCCGCCGCCTCCGACAATCCCCCAACCAGCGACGGCTACTGATGGGGGGCATAACGTCGTCAACATCTACCCCATGCCGCCCGACCCGAACTGGAAGGAATACTACAGCTACTCGTCCGATGACGGCAGCTACCAGGTAAGTGGTATCCCGGCGGGGGTCTACTCCGCCACCGCCATGCGCCCGGGCTTTGACTCCATCACCCAACAGGTGACTGTGGTGGCCAAAGAGACGGCGACGCTGGACTTCAAATTATCGCTGCACGTTATCCCCGTAGGCACTGTCATCGGCACCGTCACTGATGCCGCCACCAATAAACCTATCGTCGGCGCGCACGTGGTGGCGATTATCTATGGCCCGATGTTTACAGATGCTGCTGATGGTCAGCAACGAGCAGCCCCCAACGCCATGCCCACCCGCCCGGACTACTTCGAGAGCGCTGCCATAACGGACGCCGAAGGTAAGTACAAGTTGATGGTGCCCACCAGCACCTCGGCGCTGGCCTTCAAAGCGGAGGGCTACGAGTACCAGCAGGTGCAGGTGACGGTAGTCGTGGGGCAGAGCGTCACCGTGGATGCCGCGCTGACCGCGCAAGTGGTGAACCCGCGTATACAAGTGACGCTGCGAGGTAACGTAACTACGCCCAAAGCGATCAACATGAATTCCGTCAACGCCGTGGAGAGCGCCACCGTTTATCTCAGCCCCGACTGGCCCTACATGTCTCCTGCGAACATCCGCCCGCAGCCGGTATACACCGCCACCACCGACGCGCAGGGCAACTATACTATCACCGTCCCGAGCGATATCTACACGGTCTACGCCGAGAAGAAAGAGCTACGCTCGGATACCTTCCGCCTGAAGCTGTACGCCGACACCACGCAGGATATGACGCTGTTTGATATGCAGCCGCCCATGCCCGGCCCGATGCCGATGGGTGAGGGGAAGTAAATAAGCATTACACCAGTGAAATGGCCGCGCCTTGCATGACAATGCAGGGTGCGGGTTTTTTTGTCAAAGTCACACATTACGCGCTTTGTGCTGGTTATATGCTTGACAAGCAGTAATACCAGGTATAACATGGTGTTTTACTAGCTATTTGCTGTATAAATGAGGTGTGCCATGTTGCTAAGGTTTTCCGTTTTAAATTTCACTTCGATTAACGAAGAAATAACGCTAGATATGATCCCGGCGAAGAGCAGGACGATGAAGGAACATATCATCACTGATGTAGTGGGCAAAAAAACGGAAGTGTTGCCGATTGCCTGCATTTATGGAGCCAATGCCAGCGGTAAGTCAAATCTTATTAAAGCAATGGGATACGCGCAGGGACTGATATTAAATGGTACTAAGGCGGGCAAGTCGACGATGTTCACCCCATTCTTGCTTGATACAGTGGTGGAAAAAGAACCGGGGCGTTTTGAGTTCGTCTTCAAGCATGAGGGGATTCTATATACCTATGGGTTCGTAGTTTCCGCGAATACGATACATGAGGAGTGGCTCTTCGCCTATTATTCAGCACAGGAATCACTGGTATTTGAACGAGTAACTAAAGATGAAAAGACAACGGTAAATCCGGGAACGCGTTTCATAGAAGGTGCCGGAAGAAAGAAGTTCATCGAATATGTGGCGCAGGGAACTCGGCCTAATCAGCTATTTCTCACCGAAGCAGGCGAAAAGAATATCGAATTGTTGAAGCCAGTGCTCCACTGGTTTTCCGAACATCTGACTATTGTCAGCCCGGATTCGCAGTATGGCGCTCTCACACTTCGCGCACATAACGATAAGGAATTTCTGGAGTTTTTGGCGAAATTCTTACAGGTAGCTGATACTGGAATTACCGATATTCACACCTTCAAAGAGGTATTTGACCGCCAGAAGCATGCCGATGATATTCCCCCGGAGATACTAGATGATATACTGAAGAATGTCTCCAACAGAGATACGGTCGGTCTTTCATTTATCGGTAATTCAATGTCGATGGCATTAAGCAATGAAATTGAGGAAGGTAAAAAAGTCCTCAACTACATAAGTCTTAAGACAGACCACACCAGGGATGATGGCATGACCATCCCGTTTGACCTTGGTTTGGAATCAGATGGCACTCGTCGTTTGATGCATCTGGCACCTATGCTACTGGAGGTACAGGGGAGAGAACGTGTTTTTGTTATCGATGAAATCGACCGAAGCTTGCATACGCACCTATCTCGGCTGTTTTTAGAAGCCTGCTTACTAGGAATAATTGAGAAGGGGGCCAGGGGCCAGTTCATATTGACGACACATGATACCAACCTGCTTGATCGTGACCTATTGCGGCGCGATGAGATCTGGTTTATGGAAAAAGATAAGCACGGAGCTAGCCATCTGACTAGTATGGCAGAATACAAGGTAAGTGATGGACTGAACTACGAGAATGGCTATCTGCACGGACGTTTTGGCGCTATTCCGTTTATCGGTGATGCAAAGAATTTGTTGAGATAGGAGTACGGAATGGGGCTGACATCACGCAAAAAGCGACCATTGGATCGGGCTATTCCTCATTTGAGAGACACTCGACTGATTATCATTGCTACCGAGGGTGAAAAGACTGAATATCAGTATTTCACCTCCGGCATCTTCAATCATCATCGTGTGCAAATTCATGTTCTCCGCACAGACGCGGGCGAATCAGCCCCCCGACATGTGCTGAACCGTCTGAAGGAATATGTTCGCGAGACTGTACTCCAATATGACGATCAATTATGGCTGATGGTAGATATGGACAGGTGGACAGTAGCTCATCTCGGTGACGTCTGCATGAAAGCAAAGAAGGGTTGCCGGCATGACATTAACCTGGCAGTCAGTTCCCCCTGCTTCGAGTTGTGGCATACCTGCACCATGCAGACTGGGCAGGTGGGTCAGTATCCAGCACAGGTATGGAGATTGCCCTGAAAGAGCTGCTGGGTGGCTATAACAAAGCAAACATAGATATTAGCAGCTACGCTTCTGGCATTGACGATGCAGTTGAACGCGCACGCAAAATGGATACTAAACCGCAGGGAAGATGGCCGCAGAATCCGGGGACTCACGTCTACAAAGTGATCGAGGCGATCAATGCTTTGCGAACCAGCGGGTGATCAGATAACCACATCCTCAATCACCTGCATCCCGCGCCAGTGGCCTTTCAGGTAGCGCAGCAGGAAGAAGGCGGAGGCTACGCAGACGCTTAAGGTGAGGATGAGCCACACGGTGTAGATGTCATTCCCACCATTCGTCGGGCTTCTGCAGATCAGGAAGGTGGGGAGCAGCAGCGTCACCAGCATGTTGCTGGTGGAGATGAGGGTGACGTAGAAGATATCGCCGGCGCCCTTCAGCGCCGCGGTGAAGACCAGGTTGCCCACATCGAAGAGGCAATAGGCGGCGACGAAGCGGAGCATAACGATGGTGAGATCACGCACGGGGGCGAAGGCGGCCGGATCAGCCTGGGCACTGAAAGGGCTGATGATCCAGCCCGGCACGGTCAGGAATAACACCCCGATCAGCGCCGTGAAGGCCAGGCTAATATGTATCGCCGACCACACGGCATGATTCGCCTGCCCGGGGTCTTTCCGGCCCATATTCTGCCCCACCAGTATCGAGGTGGCCATGCCAAAGCCGACGCAGGGGAAATAAGCGAAGGTGTTCACCATAAAAGCAATATTTGATGCCGCCAGCGCCGTCACCCCTAGCCGCCCCACCAGCAGCAGGAAGATGGTCCAGCCGATCATATCCAGTGAGAATTGCACCCCGTTGGCGGCGCCGAAGCGCAGCAGGCGTTTCATCATGGTGAACTCAAAATGCCAGGCGTCACCCCCGTGCGCCTCCTGCGACTCGCGCAGGAAGATGACGAAGTAGATCACCAGCCCCACTAACTGCGCCAGCACCGTCGAAAGCGCCGCCCCGACGATACCGAGGCGCGGGCAGCCGAAATTGCCGAAAACCAGCAGGTAAGCGGCGATGATATTAATTACCATACCGATGACATTGACGAAGAGGATCACCCGCGTCTCGCCACGCCCGATGAAATACGCCGACAATGCCGAACTACCGATGCCAGTGAATGAACCCAGCATAAGTACAGTGAAGAAGTTGCGCTCCAGTTGCTGAATCGCCGCAGCATGACCCGCCAGCTGAAATACCTGCGCGCCCAGGGGCAGCATTAACAAGAGTAGCAGGGCCGCAATAATAGACAGATACAGCGCCTGCCACACCACCGCCACCGCCTTGCGCGGTTGCTGCGCCCCGGTGTATTGCGCCACAAATACCGAGGCGTAGCCGACCATACCAACGAAAAATGCTTGAAAAGCAAAGGCGAGCATCCCCGACGGCCCGGCGGCGGCAATCGCCTCCGGTGAATACCAGGCGAGGAACATGCGGTCGATGAACTGTAGAATAGTCGTCGATCCCATGGAGAGGAACAACGGCCAGGCGAGGATAATCACGTCCCGATATCCGCTAGGCGCCATCCAGCGTGCCTGGAGCGCCCGGCGATTCAAGGGAGGAAATTCGAGGCGAATCGGAAATGAAAAGATATTGCTTTGTCTCACAAGAGAGAATGATAGCTGATGGCAAGGTGTTTGGTCAAAAAAACCGTAGGAGTATCGGTTTTACCGAAAGTGCCCCCCCCCGTAGCATGGGCGTCCCGCCAATGAGCACGCCCAGATAGTGCATAACCACATGGGCACCCCCTGGGAGCGCAGGCGTCCCCGCCTGCCCTGTAGCCCGCGCCCGCCGTGGCGCGTATTTGCTTACGCCCGCGCCCGCCGTGGCGCGTATCAAGGAGCACGCAGGATGCGTGCGCTCCCAGCGTGCCACCTTGACACCGCAAACATAAGTTGTATAATTAACGCAGTAAAATAATGCGCGTGTCCCAGGAGATTCCTATGCTCAAACGTCTATCGGTATTA
>JBBRXO010000061.1:0-16825 GCA_038248345.1 Armatimonadota bacterium
CCCCGCTTATTGTCACAATGTAACCGCCTCTGCCGTGTGCCTTTAAGTCTTGAACCCCTCAAGAAAGGGGGGTGCCTTCGCGAATCCGACATTCATAACGCCCATAAATGGGCATTGCTACCATCGGTGTATCAGGCCCCTGATTGATAGTGTTGGATCAGGACCGGTAAGGCCGAATCACGCACAGCGCAGTCACATTGTGAACCCTCAAATATAATCTGAGTATAACACGAGATTTGCGATATGCACAGGGGGTTTTGGGGAATTTTATTTTTTGTTGTGGATATCGTTCACTATCTTTGACCTCAAATAATTATCTATTTTGACGGAGCCAAATTTTTTTGTTATATTATTAGCAGAACAGGCGGCTCCTGTAGTGGGGTGCAGCCGGGCATGCCGTGAACGGGCGTGCAACGGGTTTTTCCCCGTAGGACATCACAGTCCTGCGGGGATTTTTTCGTTTAACGGGAGGTTGCGTGGAAATACAGCGTGAGAAGGCATCGGTAGCCTGGCTTTCAGTGATATCAAATACCGGCTTGGTAACCGGCAAGCTGGTAATCGGTTCCTTCATCGGTTCGGTCTCGGTTATCTCCGAGGCGATTCATTCTGGTGTCGATTTACTCGCCGCTATTATCGCACTTATCGCAGTGAAGACATCGGGGAAACCGGCGGACGCCGATCATCCCTACGGGCATGGTAAATACGAGAACCTCTCTGGCACCATTGAGGCGCTACTCATCTTCTTTGCCGCCGGGATGATTATCTGGAAAGCCATTGAAAAGATAATCTCTAAAGAGGGTCTGGAAGGTGAGGTTGGCTGGGGTGTGGGTGTCATGCTCGTCTCTGCATTGGTGAATATAATCGTCTCGAACAGGCTTTTCAAGGTTGGCATTGCTACCGATTCAGTGGCGTTGCAGGCAGACGCCTGGCACCTGCGTACCGATGTCTACACCTCAGCGGGGGTGATGGCGGGGCTGGCGATCATCTGGGTGGGAGATAAGTTCTGGCACGTTGACCTACACTGGGTTGACCCCATTGCAGCACTACTGGTGGCCCTGCTTATCATCAAAGCGGCGATTGAGCTGACTATCCAGGCGGCGCGCGACCTGATGGACGTGAGTCTGCCGCCCGAGGAAGAGGCATCGCTCCGCGAATTCATCAAAGGTTTCTACCCCACCGTGCGCAACTTTCACCACCTGCGCACGCGCAAATCCGGCCCAAACCGTTTCGTAGATGCGCATATCCTGGTAGACAAAGTCATGACGGTGGAGCGTTCGCACGAGATTGCGGATAAAATTTCCACCGAGATCAAAACGCGCTTCCCTGGCACCACGGTAACCCTGCACATTGAGCCTTGCGATGCCTCCTGTAAACCCGTGTGTGTCAGCGAATGCCTGCTGCGCGATGACGAGCGTAAAGCGCTGCGGGGCTAGTAGGGGCACATGGCATGTGCCCTCAATACAGGGTATCGGAGACATGACTAATTGAAGGTATGGTTACGACGTGGGCACAAGCCTTGTGCCCCTACAATTGGGTTGTGGGTGAAGCCCACGTTAGATTTATTGCACCGCGATGGGGATTTTTCTTGCGAATGACGTTTAACAGAAGGGTGCTACGGGTAGCTTAAAACTGCACGACTGAATCAAGGTGCAACGGTAGTTGAGCATAAATGAAGTCTACGACGCTAATACAATGCAATAATTGTGGCTTGATCCTCACCCAGGAAGAGAACGAATGTCCCGGGTGCGGTGAGGAGTTACAGGTAGCTCCAGCCGCATCCAGTGAAGTGCAAGTTGCGGTGACGCGGGCACGTAAATTGCTGGCGGACGGCAAATTATCTGATGCCGAGAACATCGCCATCAATACCTCCCGACGCTATCCCGCCACTAGCGACAGCCTCACACTCCTGGCCGATATCTGCACGCTGAAGGGTGAGACGGGGCCGGCAACAGCATACCGCGAACAGGCGGAGAGTCTGCGCCGCGCCGAGGAACTGCCGACGATCGACCATAGTGTGCGCGGCGCAACCCTGCATATGACTGCTGCATCGTGGGGAATTCTCGCCGTCATCGCCTTCGTTATTTTCAGCGCCGCCGCCACCTTCTTCCTCTATCAGGCAGGACCGAATGCTGGTGGACGCGCTGGCATTATTCACATAGTACCACCAGAACCTGCACCCCCGATGGTGGTGCCTAAAGTAACAATCAAGGAGCCAGTGGTTCCCACGGCCACCGCCGCCGTCGCCCCGCCGGTGCAACTGGCGCCCGTGGTAGAGCAACAGCCCGTGGTAGAACCGGTAGCGCCGGTACCGGAAAACACCGGCAGCGTTACTACGAGTATTCCGCTGCCCGATACCGCCTCGGCTACTGTTACTGGTGTTACTACCACCCCGTGAATGAAGTGGTATATGACGGCTGCCCCACCGTGGTACATTTTCTCTCAAATTTTCCATTATTTGACACCCGCCCTACAATTATGTAAATTGCAGGGGCGGGTTTAGTTTCCTGCATGATAAGGATGATTATGGGACGCACATTAGAGATAATCACACCGGAACAGGTGGCGATACGTTATGAATTGGCGGGCTTTGGCTCGCGGGCGGTGGCGGCGGCGCTGGATTTCTGCTGGCAACTGCTCATCTATTTCGGCATCATCAGCCTGATCTTTCTCATTCGCTGGCTCTTTCCGGTCTCCTGGCTCGTCTATCCGTCTACCGGGATGGTGATAGGCTTTTTCGGCATTCTGCTTTTCTTCGTCACTCTCGGCTACTACAGCTACTTTGAGACCGTCTGGTCGGGCGAGACGCCGGGAAAACGCAAAATTGGGCTGCGTGTCATCAAGGAAGGCGGCTACCCGGTGGATTTGCGCGCGGTGCTGCTGCGTAATCTGGTGCGCGTCGTCGATGCACTGCCCGTCGGCTACGGGGTGGCATTTGTTGCAGTGATGGTAGGCGCACGGTATCAGCGGCTGGGCGATCTGGCAGCGGGCACACTGGTGGTACGCAAAGGTGAAGAAGATGAAGAGAATTCACTTGTCTCCTTCGGCGCGGCGCAGGTATTTCGCTTGCTGGAGGGCGGGGTGTTGTCACAAGTGAACCGTGTAGAGCGCAACGAACTGGAGATGGTACAACAGTTTCTATCCCGGCGTTCCGCCTTACCATTCGCCTTGCGTGCCCAGTTCGCCCAGCGGCTTTCGGAGCCGTTGATGGAAAAGATCGGCTTCAAAATCTCCGAATCAGGCGTGGATTACGAGCGCTGGCTGGAAGAAGTAGAGCTGGCCTGCCGCCGCCGCGTCATCGGCGTCGCCCCCAATGCCGCAGCCACCACACCCGCGGCAGTTGCCCCGGCATCGATAACGCCAACAACCAGCGATGAGCGGAGATGGTGATGTCCCACACCCCAAGATAATTATCTGCCCTGTGGGTAATCGTGGCATGGGCGTCCCGCCCATAAGAACGGGCGGATTGAACTAAATGCCGTATCTCCGGTAGGGGCGCAAGGCTTGCGCCCACGTTGTAACCATTCGATAATACATCACGAAACACCGTTATCTGGGCACATGCCATGTGCCCCTACAGATTTTTTGACATCTGTTACCTTATGCCCGTTCTCATGGGCGAGGCGCTCATGCCACGATAAACCCATAACGTGCAGAATTCACCTAAAACAACCTACAACCCTAGCTCCAGCCGTACCACGCGGTGATTATTGGTATCCACCAGATAGATGTCGCCTGTGCGGGTTACCACCACGCCGCCGGGGTTTGCGAGTGGGCCGACCGCGGTGTGGGTGCCATCCCACGTGCAGATGGGGATTCCAGAGACGGAGAACTTCTGCAGGCGGTTGTTGGCCGCTTCACTCACAATCAAGCCGCCGTCAATATCTATCGCCACACCCATCGGTTGGTTAAGCTGCCCCAGGTCATTACCATATTCACCGATAGTCCCCAGGGGGGTACCCTTGCTATCGAAACGTACGAGGCGGTGGTTCCAGGTGTCCGCCACAATCAGCTCATCATCGGCAGTCACCAGCAGCCCGCTGGGACGGTTGAAGGGGGAGTTAGCGGCGGCCTGGTGAATGTAACCGCGGTACTGTCCCTTGAAGTTATAGGTAACCACGCGATTATTCGCGGTGTCGGCGATATAGAAGTTCTGGTGACTATCCAGCGCCACCGCGCGCGGGCTGTTGAATTGCATTTTCCCATTTCCAGCGGTACCCAGGGTGAAGATAGCGCGCCCCGTAGGGCCGAACTTCTGCACCCGGTTGTTCCCCTGCTCAACAACATAATAACAGCCAGTGTTCTCCAGCGCCGCTGACATCGGTAGCATCAATTGCCCCGGAGCAGTGCCGCGCGCACCGATGATATCCACTTCATTCTGGGCGATAATCTGCAGACGATGGTTGTAACTATCAGCAATATACAGCGTGCCTGCCGCATTCGCGGTCAACCCGCCCGGCATATTGAACTGCCCGGCCTTATGCCCGTATTGCCCGATAATCTCCACCGCGCGGAAATTGACCCGCCGTCCCGCTGCCCGCACTGGCAACGTCACCGGTGCAACAGGTTGCGCCGCCATCTCCGGCGGTGCCGCCCAACCATTTATCTCCAGGTAATCGTAACGATTGTTTTCCATTGCGGATATTATACGTCATGAAGGGGGCAGCACCAAGGGCTTACTCTACAGCTCGCATCAATCCAGTTTATCCCAGTTATCCAATGCCGCACCACCCCTGAAGGAGGTGGCAAACAACGGCAAGCACGCAAAAGCGCGCTATTATTCGATTCAGACAAGTCCGCGAAGGCGGACGACCGGCGCGCAGCGCCCTGCAGCCGGGATTTCAATCCCAGCAACGGTATTTACACCACCTCCTTCAGGAGGTGGTGTAAGGAATCGCAACCCCGTTCTCATGGGCGTCATTCGAGAACCTCATGATCTTTAGAGACCCGTGCTACGGGCAGGCGGGACGCCTGCGTTCCCAGGGATACCTACTATTCCCAACTTCTCTGTGCCCTCTGTGTCTCTGTGTTGAAAAGGCCCCTTCAAAAAGTCACTCATTTCCCCATCAACCCCTGTTGCTCCATGGATACGAATCTGCCATCGCCGATGATGATGTGGTCGAGTACCGGGATACCGAGTAAGTCGCCCGCCTCTACCATTCGCCGAGTCAGCTTCAGGTCATCGCTGCTGGGCGACGGGTCACCGCTGGGGTGGTTGTGCGCGAGGATGAGGGCGGCGCTGGCGTTGCTGATGGCCGCGGCGAAGGTCTCACGTGGGTGTACCAGGCTGCTGTTGAGCGTGCCGATGCTGATATCCTTGTTATGGGTCACCTCATTGCGGACGTTGAGAAATAGCACACGGAAATGCTCCTCTTTCAGATAGCGCATATCCTCCATCAACATGTTGGCGGCATCCTGCGGGGAATTGATCATCGGGCGCAGGGTGTCGCCGGTGGTGGCCAGCCGCTTGCCTAGCTCGAAGGCGGCCTTCAGCTGGCAGGCTTTCGCCAGGCCTATCCCCTTGATCTTGCTCAGTTGCGTGATACTGGCGTCGGCCAGCGCACGCAGGCTGCCGAAGTCGCGCACCAGCAGGTGCCCCATTTGCACTGCTGACATCTGCGCATTACCAACACGCAAAATGATGGCAATCAGCTCCGGCACCGACAACGCTCCCGGCCCATAGCGCTCCAGCCGCTCACGCGGGCGCTCGTCCGGGTGCATATCTTTGATCATGATTGAGTTATTGTCCGACATCAGCTTTGCTCAACTCCTGCCGCAGTAGCCCGGTGAGTTTTTTCCCTTTCATCCGGCTCATCCGTAGCCCCGGCCAGGGGAAAAATAGACAGCCGAAACCGACGATCAGCAACCCGCCGCCCCATATCCATTGTGGCATCTTCGCCGTGGTATCCAATGCAGCTACCAGTGTAACGATGAGGCCGATGAGTAGCAAAAGAATGCCCATGATTATGAGAAACCAACCGAAACCGCTGTAGTCGTGGAAATAAAGCGTCAGACCGCATCCCAGCATGTCATTGCGCCTTTTCGCTACTAACAATTGATGCAGATAGCGCTTCGTCACCTCGTCATCTGGCCCGTGCTTCAGGCTTTCGCGTAGCCCCCATTCGGCGTTGATCATGTCATTCATCTTAAACGCGGCGATGCCGAAGTCGCGCAGGTAATCCGGGCGGAAGGGGTAGATGCGCACCGCGGAGCGCAACAGCGGCACCGCCTGATGGAATTTCCGCTTCTTCAGGTAATGCATCCCCAGCAACGCGCTGGTGTAGCCGTCCTCGGGGTTGGCCTGCAGCGCCTGCTGTGCCGTGAGTACCGCCGCATTAAGCTGCTGACGGCGGAAGCGCAGATCGGCCAGCTCCGCCAGCAGCATCGCGTCCTGCGGGAATTGCTGCAGCGCGGTAGCCAGCGTCTGCTCCGCCTGTGGCATCAGTCCGAAGGTGAGATATACCTGCCCCAATATCGCATATGACGCCGCATTGCCAGGATCCAGCTCCACCGCCCGGTAAGCAGCCTGCGCGGCCGGCGGATACTCTCCGCGTGACATATGCAGGTAGGCCAGCACGCGGTAGACGTCCGGCTCCTGTGGGTACTCGCGCCACGCCTGCTGCGCCGCCGCCAGCCCCTCATTCAGATTCCCCGCCAGATAATACCCCTCCGCCTCGCTCAAGCGTGCGGTAGCTACCCCGGTGGGATTTAGATTAAAAAATTGCGCCATATGGTTTCCTAACTCAGATTATTGTCTGAACCCAGATTTTCTTGATTTTAAGGATTTAAGGATAATTCCTTGGTCAATAGAGATAATTCAACAACTGAAGCGGCCAAATTATCAAGAAAATCCTTATAATCATGCAAATCTGGGTTCAGACGAATGCCGTTTGGTTCCTCTCCCTCTGTTTTCCCTCTCACCATTTAATTATCCTTCTTCTGTTTCCTCATCAAGTCGCCCGGCGCGGATTATGTGCAGGGCAGCGCCTATGAAGAGACCGGCATCAGCCCAGATGAGGAAATTCTGCAGCGCGAAAACGCTGATGGCGAGATCCGAGTAGGGCTCGAAAAAGGTAAGATGGAGAAAATCTACTAAAAGACCGAGGAGGCCGCAAATTATCACACAGTCGATCAAACAGAAGGCCAGTCCCAGGTTGAGCATGGCCGCGTAACGGCGATCGGCAGGCGCGCCATGGAAACGCACCAACAGAACCAGCCGGCAGAGCAACGCCACCGCCGCCCCGGCAATTGGTCCTATCATTAAAAAGGAAGCAAGCAGGTCGCCAACATGCAAAAAACCGGGGATGAGCGCGCCCAGGTAGAAGTTCATCACCCCCACGCCCCCGCCGATGAGCGCACCCACCAGCAAGCCGGAGAATATCCAGCCGAGGGGGGTAGGGCGCGGGGTATTCGTGTTGTCGTTCGCTGTCATCATTTATTTACTATCTCACATATAGGTATCGTATGCGTTAGTTTTATCTAAAATCGGTTTCGCCCATAACCAGATTCCTTATGAGCTACTAGGGCTCAGTGGCTCTCAAACGGATACTAACATAGCCTCGGGTGAAGCCCGGTGTAGGCTTTTGAACACTAATACTTAGGTTTTTTAACCTATTCCACGGGTTTCGCCCGGGGCTATGTTAGTATCTCCCTATATGGTTATTGCTATTAGTAGACCGTTCATAAATTTAGACCTGGGGCAACGCCCCAGGGGTTATGCGAGTACCTCTTACAACTTGTTTTTATGATAATTCTGGGGGGTTAGGTATCAACCTATCTCCACAATCTCCCCCGTCACCACACCTGCCTCCACGCGGAGCAGGCCCACGCTGTGCGCCCCGTGCTTCGGCTTTACGGGCGAGCCGGGGTTAAACCAGAGCACGCCGTCGCGCTCGCTGTTATCGGCGCTGTGCGTGTGACCGTACACCACCACCCGCGGGGCAGGAGTCACCTCGGCCCCGCGCCACGGCTCATGGCAGAGGAGGATGTCCACCCCCTCCAACGTTAAACGCCGCGTCGCCGGGAAGGTATGCGGATCGAGGTCGAAATCGGTGTTACCACGCACCGCCACCACGCGGGCGATCTGCTCCAAATGCCAGATGACGTCATCCGTCCCCACGTCCCCAGCATGCAAAATCAGCCCCACCCCGGCGAAAATCCGCTCCACCGCCGGAGTATAGCGTCCATGTGTATCTGATATTACGCCAATGAGCATATGATCCTAACCTTTACCCACCCCCTGAAGGAGGTGGCTAACAACGGCAAGCACGCTAAAGCGCGCTGACAACCTAAAAACCTAAAAACCTACAAACCTATACCGCCCGTGCCACCGTCAACGCCAGCACGCGTGCTGCGCCGGCGCGTTTCAGCACTCTGGCACACTCACGCAGTGTGCAACCGGTGGTGTAGACATCATCTACCAGTGCGATGCTGCGGCCCCGGACATCACCGTCCACCGCGAAGGCGCCGCGCACGTTGCGCTCGCGTTCGGCGGCGGGTAGCTCCATCTGCGGGGTGGTGTTCTGCGTGCGCTGCAATTGCTCCGCCTGCACCGCCATGTCCCAGCGGTTGCCGATCACCTCGGCCAGCAGCAGTGATTGATTGAAACCACGCAACGCCAGCCGCGACGGGTGCAGCGGCACCGGGCAGAGGATATCCACCGGGAAGGGCGACTCCACCTGTCGGGCGATAAACTCTCCCAGCGGGGCGGCCAGCGCACGCACGCCGTCGTACTTCAGCAGGTGTATCGCCCGGCGCAACTTGCCCCCGTACACCCCGGCGGCACGCGCGGCGTCATATACCGGCGGCTCGGTACGGCAGGCAGCACATTCCGGCAACATCTGCGCCAGCGGGTCAAAAGGCAGGCCGCATTGGCGGCAGAACGGGGCGGTGACAGGTACAAAATCCGCCGCACAACTGGCGCAGATCACCCCCTCCTGCAGCGTCCCACACACCTCACAACGTGGCGGAAACAGCAGCGAAAGCAAACCCTCCAACAACAGCGCAGCCGGATTACCCATTACTACCTCATAGTATTTATTGTGACCTGATTATACGAATTGTAGAGAATAATGGCAATAGTTAGGTTTTTTTAGGTCTGTAGGTCTTTAGGACTCTAGGTTTTATCGTGGCATGGGCGTCTCGCCCATGAGAACGTGCAAATAGAGAAGTAATTATCGAATCGAATAAGCAGAGACGGGCCAATTCGGAGATTAAGTTGTAGCCCGCGCCCGCCGTGGCGCGCTGACGGTGCAGGCGGAGAACTGCATCCCTGCGCAGTTGTAACCCGCGCCCGCCGTGGCGCGCTGTTGTATGCATATACGCGCCACGGGGTTACGAATACGCGCCACGGCGGGCGCGGGCTACAGCGACTAGTGACTAGCGACTAGTGACTATGCTAAAATGGGCATCATGGGTAGTTTTACACTGCATCAATTATTAGAAGCAACTGGCGGGGAGCTGCTGTTGAGCGGACCGGCGGTGCATTTTCAGGGGATATGTACTGACACGCGCAATTTGCAGCGCGGGGATATCTTTTTTGCGCTGCATGGCGAAGGCTCGAACGGGCACAAGTATCTGAAGATCGCCCGGGAGATGGGCGCGGCCGGAGCGGTGGTGGATGAGGCAGTGCCGGGCGTGCGCCGCCGCCATAACGAGATCGGCGAGTGGAATCTCATCGAGGTAATCGACACGCTGTATGCGCTGGGGCAATTGGCGCAGGCACAGCGGCGACGCTTCAAAATACCGGTAATCGCCATCACCGGCTCAGCAGGTAAAACAACCACCAAAGAGATGACCGCCGCCATCCTGAGTGTGCGCCACACGGTGGTGAAAACGCCGGGGAATTTCAACAACGAGATCGGTATGCCGCTGACGCTGATGCAACTGGATGAGCACACCCAGACGGCAGTGGTGGAGTTCGGTATGCGCGGACCAGGGCAGATCGGCTACCTCGCCGCGCTGGCCCTGCCCACGGTGGGGGTGATCACCAACATCGGCGCCAGCCATCTGGAGCTACTCGGCACCCGCGAGAAAATCGCGATGGCGAAAGCGGAGTTGCTGGAGGTGTTGCCCGCGCACGCCACTGTGGTGCTCCCCGGCGAGGACGATTTCTTCACTATGCTGCGCGAACGCGCGCGCGGGCCGGTAGTCACCGTGGGCGAGTGCCCCGACTTCGATCTGTGGGCAAGTGATATCACCCTGGGCGACACCAGTTGCGCCAATTTCACCCTGCACTTCCGCGGGATCGAGTTGCCCATCGCGCTGGCGGTGCCGGGGCGTGTGCAGGTGAATAATGCCCTGGCCGCCGCCGCCGCCGCACTGGCCGCCGGGAGCGAGCTGGAGGATATCGCCATCGGCCTGGCGGGCTACACCGGCATCGACGGCAGGATGCAGACGCATACTGCTAAACGCGGCTTTACAGTGATTGATGACAGCTACAACGCCAATCCTGCTGCCGTGCGGGCAGCACTGTCCCACCTGGCGGAGGCCCCCGGAAAAGTGAAGCTGGCCATCCTCGGCGACATGCGCGAACTCGGCCCCGACGCTGCCGAATTGCACCGCGAACTGGGTGCCTATGCCATGACCCGCCACATTGACCACCTCTTCGCTCTCGGCGAGTTGGGCCGTGCGTACGTCGACGGCGCCGATTCGCAAAATGCCCAGTGGTTCCCCGACCATAACGCCGCCATAGCCGCCGCGCTGACCATCCTGCAACCCGGCGACATAGCGCTGATCAAAGGCAGCCGTGCGATGAAGATGGAAGTGATCGTACAGGGGCTGGTGGAGGCGTAGATCGGGTTCGTACAGGCACTAAAATATCGATACCCCCCATATGCTGGAATAAAATCGCCTATTCCGGTACAATACTGACATTATGCTGATTGAATCTGATGCTCATTTAAGCTCTTTTTGTGCTTCGCTGGCAGGCGAACCGGCAATATTTATAGATACCGAGTTCGTGGGTGAAGGACGCTACTCGCCAGCGGTGGGGGCGATTCAGCTGGCGGCCGGGGATAAAGCCGTGCTGGTGGATCCGCTGGCGGTGCGCAATTTCGAGCCGCTATTTGCAATATTGCGTGACCCCGCCGTTATCAAGGTCTTCCATGCCGCCGGGCAAGACCTAATCATCCTCTACAATATGATGGGCACACCGGTGGCACCCATCTTCGACACGCAGATCGCTTTTGCGCTACTGGATAACGAAGGGCAGATCTCTTTTCTCAACCTGGTAGAACGCATCACCGGGGTACATCTGCAAAAGGCACACGGCTTCACCGACTGGCTGCGACGCCCGCTTTCGCAAGGGCAGATAGAATATGCGTTGGATGATGTGCGGTACTTGATACCTGTGTATGTGAAACTACAAACTGAATTGCTGCGGCTGGAGCGCGAAAGCTGGGCACGCGAAGAGTTCGCCAAGCTGGAGGATGCGGACAAATTCCGTCCACTCCCGCCGGAGCTGCTCTATACGAAACTGGGCGGAATCGACCGCTTGAGCGGACAGGCAGTGGCAATCGCGGCACGACTGGCCGCCTACCGTGACGAGACCGCACGTCGAGAGAACCTGCCCCCGGGGCGCGTCATGAAAGATGAAGTGCTGCTGGAATACGCCCGCCACCCACGTAAAACGACGAAGGAACTGCTGGAGGTGCGCGGCGTACAGCCGCAGCAGATCAACCGCTACGGTGCTGGAATCCTGGCGGCAATTGAACGCGGGCTGAATTCTCCGAAGATTTCTTTGCCGCGCGGGCATGGATTATCTCCAGCTTTGGAGCCGACGGTGGACTTTCTCACCCTCTGTCTGCGCTCGCTGGCACGTGATTGCTCGGTCTCCTCCAGTATGCTGGCCAATCGGCACGATCTCATCGAACTAGTAGAGAAAGAGGCCGCCGCCAACATCCCACTGCTGCGCGGCTGGCGCCGTGAAGCGGTAGGCGATACCTTGCTGGCTACGCTAGCGGGGGACGCCACCGCCCATATCGTCCCCGGCACTCGCGAGGTGAAGCTGAACTGGAAATAGTTTTACTCTTTCCAGATGCCCACTACTTTCCATTTTCTGCATCAAAAAGGATAATTGGCGGAAAATGGCGAATTTACGGTATTATATATTGTGCGTAATCGGAGAATGATTATGCACGGCTGTTGATTGCCGGATGGTAATTCGGAAAAATGGAGGCCACATGTCACGGTTCTGGATAATTGCGTTTTTCCTGGGGCTGATATGCACCGTTGCGCTGGCGCAGAGTAACGACGATCCTACCTTCACTCCCCCACTGCCCAATATACGCTTATTTAACAACGAAGTGTATTTCACCCGTGATTGGGTGAAGAAGGCTTTGGGAGCGGATGTCGTCACCAAACGCCCGGCTGATGACAAAGTGTTACCATACGAGTTCGCTGTATCGATGAACAATCGTTCCAGCATCCGCGACATTCGGCCCGACAACAAGAAAGTCGTGGTGATGCGCCGCGATACTCCCTACTCCTACGCTAATGGCGACTTTATCCCCCAGCCGGTACTACCGTTTGTCGCGGGTACCGAGCTTTATGTGCCGTGGAAATTCCTCAAAGACAACTACGATCTGGGACCACGAGAGATATTAGATTGGGGCGATACCGGGCTGATCTCCATTAACGAACTGGGAGCGTGGCTGGGAGGCGGCTATGGCAAAAAAACCAATACCGAATACTTCATCAACAACCCGAAAAATTCCATCGTCTTCCGTACCGATGCTCCCTATGCCTATGTGAATAACGCTGGCTGGATCGATGAGCCTATCCGCCCGTTTGTCTTCAATGATGGTCGATGTTACGTGCCGATTCACCAAGTCTCGCAGGTATTCGGTTTGCCGATGGTCGACCGGCGCAAACTATGGGTGACGCATTTCGATCAAAGCCTGGCCGGAACAATAGATTATCAGGCAGCTACAGAGGCCGTGACTACCTCGGACAGCGCCCCGGATGTCGCGCTGATTAAACGCTATAACACCACCAATGTCTCCCTCAAATTCCTGCGCGACAATTTCAAAATTACCATCACGGAAGCTGGCAACGATGTCCGTATGAGCATGGTGGTGAGCACATTGGTGGACGATGTAACGGGGGAATATACCCCCATTTATAAGCACCTGGTGCTCCGCCGCGACTTCACTGGGGCCTATATGACCCATTACGATACCGCCAGCAAGAGTTATGTCTCGGAATGGATCGCACAGCCAATTCGTCCGTTCAATGATAATGGCCAGACCTACGTCGACATCCGCATGTTAGGGCCTAATCTGGGCTTATACTGGCGTGAGGCACGCGAATTTCTGCTCACTAATCCCGATAGCGGCGAAACACTCACTTTCCTCTGTGGCGATGAAGCCATGTGGGAGCGCCCGAATATCTTCAACGCCGCACGCGACGGTGACTTGGCCATGTTGAACGTGTTCCTCAAACGGGGTGATGATTCATTGTTATCACAAAAATCGATGAGCGACGATAGTACCCCGCTTCACTTCGCGGCGGCGCGTGGGCGCATCACTACGATGATGACCTTGATTAATATGAGCAACAATGCCCGCCAACTCATCAATGCAAAAAATAAACTCAACTACACCACCCTGCATGAAGCAGCGGCTATGGGCTACCTCGATGCTGTCGCCCTGTTGCTGGATAAAGGTGCGGATATCAAAGCCGTCACCTCCGAAGGCTACAACGCGCTGCATCTGGCGGCGGCACATGGGCATTGGAAAGTGGCGCAATACCTCATCAACATGGGGGCCGATGTAGAATGGACGGATAATTTAGGATCAACTCCCCTGTATCTGGCCGCGCATGACGGACGTATCGATACTGCAGTGGCGTTACTCAACGGCAGAGCCGATGTTAACGCGGTCAACAATGACGACAAATCGACCGCCTTACATGCGGCAGTATTCAGTGGCAACGCCGCCCTGGTCGAACTCCTGCTGACTTATGACCCTGATGTAAATGCTATCGCCACTAATAAGATTCTCACACCACTACATGTAGCGGTTGCGAAAAACTACACAGAGATCATCAAGCTCCTGTTGGATAAAAATGCCGATGTGAATTTTGCGGGGGCAGCTGGTCTCACTCCACTGCACATGGCGGCTATATATGGAAGTACGGAAGCAGCCGCAATACTGATAAACAATCCGTTGATCGACGTGAACGTCAAGACAACTGATACGGGGACCACCGTACTGCAATATGCTGCCGCTAATGCGCCATTGGCGCTAGTGAAGCTACTCGTCGAATCCAATAAGGGGATCGATATCAATGCGACAGCGGCGGACGGCGCTACCGCCCTGCAAGGTGCGGCAGCGGCGGGCAAAACTGATGTGGTGGAATACCTGATCAGCAAAAAAGCCCAGGCCAATACCGCCGATGTAAATGGCATCACCCCGCTGCACGATGCCGCCAAAGCTGGCAATGTGGAGATCGTGAAGCTGCTGCTGGCAGAAGGGGTTCCGGTTAATTCCCGTGACAACCAGAAGCGCACCCCGCTGCATGAGGCCTGCACCAGCAACTCCGCCCTAGTGGTGACGGCGCTTTTGGCTGCCAAAGCCGAAATCGATGCCGTCGACGAGGCCGGCTTTACCCCCCTGCACGATGCAGCGCAGGTTGGAGCCACCGAAGTAATTAAAATACTGGTGAAAAATGGGGCGAAGGTAGATATTCTCGATGCCACCGGGCGCACGCCGCTTTTCCTAGCCATCGCGCTGTACCCCACCGCTCCTGCGCAGGCCACAGCTACAGCCGCTATGTTATTGGATATGAAGGCAAATACCGCTTTCAAAACGGCGGCGGAGGGCATTGCCCCCTTGCAATATGCTGCGATGAACAAGGCCGTCGCAATTATCCCCTTATTGCTGGCTGCTGGCGCCGACGTAAATGCAGTGGATAACGGCGGTTGGGCGGCTTTGCATGAAGCAGCCAAGGGCGGCGATGTCGCCACGGCCGCAGAAATACTGAAAGCGCCCGGCCTGAAGAAAGATGCGAAAAACGATCAGGGCGACACCGCCCTCGCTATCGCTCGTGCTACCAATAATAGCGACATGGTGGAGTTGTTGCTGAAATCCGGCTTCGCAGATCCAAATACCACACCCACAACAACGCCTACCGAACCGACAACACCGGAACCGCCCGTAGACGGCGGCGGAGCCCCGGGAATAATATAAACAAACAAGGTAGGGGCGTATCCTCACGCCCCTACTGGAGACATCGATACCACTATTATGCAACAACGAAAACTTGAGATAACCGCGGAGACGCTCGACTACTCCCTCTATGTCATCACCGAATCACTGCCCGACCGCTCGCCACTAGAGATTGCAACGGCGGCTTATGCCGGGGGGGCGGGCGTGGTGCAGTACCGGCACAAAGGCGTAAACGGACGCGAGCTTTTCCTCTGGGCACAGCAACTGGCGGCATTGGCACGTGAGTGCGGACGTGCGCTCATTATCAATGATCGCGTAGACGTGGCGCTGGCGGTACGTGCCGACGGCGTACACCTGGGGCCAGATGATATGCCCATCAGCGCCGCCCGCCGGATACTGGGCCCTACCGCCATCATCGGAGCCTCGGTGAGCACAGTAGATGAAGCGGTGGAGGCGGAAGCGGAAGGTGCGAGCTACCTGGGTGTCGGCTGTATGTACGGCACGCAGAGCAAAGCAGACGCAGGTGAACCACTGGGACCGGAGCGTCTGCGCGAGATACGCGTAGCAGTAAAGCTACCGCTAGTGGCCATCGGCGGCATCACCGGCGAAAATATCCCCGAACTGATCAGCGCCGGAGCCGATGGGATAGCAGTGATCACCGCTATCACCCACGCCAAAAACATGAAAACCTCCGTACGTGAACTGTTGAAGATCATCAAAACTGCCCGGGGGCGATAAATTTCCGATTAAGGGAGACGGGCCAATGCGGAGATTGGCATTCCCGGGGTTGTAGCCCGCACCCGCCGTGGCGCGCTATTAGTCCTGTTTTTCTCAACAAAATGATAACGCCCTTCCGGGTGCTTGATCTTACTTTGTATGCCATAGCCAGGATGGCGACGGCTTATAGCCACGTCCTTTAGTCCCTTCTGGGTAATATTCTGAACAACTTGTAGAGAAAAGTTGCACGTTAGATGGAAATCACGACCTGATACGGTTCCAAACCATTAATGTAGATTTATAACATAGCCCCGGGCGAAACCCGGAGCTACGTTATTATTCCGATTGAATGGTTATTGACCGTATCAGCGCATATTGAGTTTGTTGGCTCCGGCCTGGCCGGGTTAGAGCGTGGTGGTGTCGACAGGATGCCAGGATACGTCTCTCTGGATCGCAACGCCGCTCTCATAGGCAGCACGACATGTCCACCATCACCATCCTAGCTATGGTGGACAGGCTATTCCACGATATTTATTTTTACGTTTTTCCAATAAGACCCGGTTAACAATACTATCTTACTGCATATTATTGAATTTTCTGTTTGACACCTGCTAAAATTGGTGGTATACTGTAATTAGTATTCTGTGAGCTATCCCAGATATACACAAATGAAAGGAGACATTAACATGTCATCATCTCAGCGTCGAGGGTTTACCCTCATTGAACTGCTGGTGGTTATCGCGATTATCGCGATTTTGGCCGCCATTCTCTTTCCCGTGTTCTCAAAGGCCCGTGAGAAGGCCCGCCAGACACAGTGCCAGAACAATCAACGCCAGCTGGCTATCGCCATCAGCATGTACACCCAGGAGCACGACGAGACCCTGCCGTTAAATGCTACCGTGTGGCAGTCACTGAAATTGGCCTCGGCACTCACCTCCAAC
>JBBRXO010000062.1:0-16675 GCA_038248345.1 Armatimonadota bacterium
AATGCAGTACCATAACCATCGTCTGCATTGTAAGTGAGCTTTGTTCCGGCAGGGATGCCGGTGCCACTTACGTTGATATCACCAGAACCTGCCAAAACAACGTTATCTACGTATACCGTCATACGAAAATTTGTGTCAATGCCTTCAACAAACGCTGATTTGTCGAAACTGATGGTCACCGAGGCGTCACCTGCGCCTCCTTTGTGGTTGAAACCGAATGAGGCGACTACTGATACCAATGTCAGTAATAGTAATGCCAAAATTCGAGTCATTTGCGTGTTAATCATTTTGCGCTCCTTTCAAAATTTAATACCCGAATGCCAAAATATCACACAATACAGGGACAGGTTATGTATAAACCTCTCTCCTCGGCTTTCTACCCGCCAGTGGGCTTACCAGACGGCGGCTGAGTTGCGCTTCGAGTTTGGCGATAAACATTTTGTCACGGCGATTCCCCCGATGTGTGATATGATGCGGATACCCCGGTACAACAATACGTGCAAAATGCGGCATAATCATCACCTGCCCGGATAGTACACTTAATATGAAGAAGTATATAACCTGGTAGCAGAAATTCTTCCTCAGACAGCTTTAAATATAACCTGTCCCTGTATTCCCAGTATACCAAAAATCAGCGCAAAATACCGGTCTGTATCGTTAATCGTCTACTCGGTTTAATTCCGTCCACATGAGGTGATTGTAATTGCCTTATTAGAATCTAATTAATTAACGTGTATACTTTGTAATTCATCATAAATATTATGTGTTTGTTAGCATCAACACCTACAATTGGATTGCCGTCACTAGACAAATCGGACAGTTTCTTCTGTACCTCTTTGCTTTTATTAATAATGATTTTGTCGCGATAGTCTGTATAACTGACAATAACAGAACTTGTCTTCCCATCATAATTGATTAGAAAGAATTGCGGCTGTTCTCCTTTTAAATTCATATTACACCATAAATACATCTTCCCGTTAACAAATGTAGATGGGCCGAACTGCATTGCACTATCTTTAGTATTACTCTCATTCAATTCACTTTTAGCGTCATTATTTACAAACGCCTCTTTTGCAAATTCAATCAATTCGGGCGTTTTGTCTTTAGCGCATTTTAGCATTTTAATGTTATTGTAGGTTGGGGTGTTGCCTACCGCCGCAGGTGTACCTTTAATTCCGAAGGTCAAATATGTCATCCCCTTCTCCGCGTATTGCCCCAAAAAGTCGATATCTGCATCTATCATATACTTCTTTATTTCATCCTTAAATGTCTTACCGGCTGAATCAACCACCTTTCCGGCTTCTTTATCGTACAACAGAATGTCCGTTTTATCTATATCAGCGAACGTGTCAAGCGATACCCAGACCCAACCTCCAGGGGTGTTTTTTAAGACTGGGTACCCTTTACCATCGATAAAGTCGCAATTATTGAATACATAATATGCATTTGAATCAGAGAACCTTGCTTCGCTCCCACAATTTGTCGCCGGAAGGATAGGCGATGTAAAGTAGGATAGATTGATCGTCTGATTCATTTTTGATTCAATTAACACCATGTTGCTCAATGGTTTTGACGTCTTCATGTCTTTTGTAGTAGCTTTACGAACCAGTAAAAAGCCAACATCGCTTTTCTTATATGGAATTATGCTGTCGATACCGGAGACACTCGTTTTCCACAGCAGTTTGTAACCGATATCATCAGCGAATGCACCTATTGAGAGTATCAATAGTATCAAAGCAACATAGACACGAATTATTGACAACATAACGTTCTCCTTTTCGATTATTAGACCAGTGGCTACTTTTTTGCCATTGGATCGATCATCATCGGTATTCCGTCCTGCAGGTATATTACTTTATCCCCGTCGACGCTAAATACCATCTCATTATCCCAATTATTGTCGTAATACTTTCTTTCCAATATTCCTTTTGGAGTGTAGCGAAATACTTCCGTCAAAGCCCTATTCGATTCATACTCATATTTCACTTCCCAGGTCAACCAATGATTGTTGCCGTTAACATCGTTCAATACCAGCCCTTTACAAGTCAGGCTCTCATCTCCTTTAGTATAGATACAACTAATCGGAATTATGACGGAACCGTTTTCTGTTATCTGTGAACGAGCAATTACATCAGAGTATAGTTCTTCTGTTAATACTGCTTGAGCCAAATCAGAAGGAAGCGTATTGATGATATCCATCACATTTACCTTACATCGATCAATATCCCTGCTATTATCCAGAACATGTTGACGCACAATGCTGTATTCATTCTTCAAATTCTTAAAATATTGTTCTGACCTTAGTAATAGATAACCGTTATTTACTCTTACTACACCATAATCATCGTGACTATACCCATTAATTATTTTTTCTACACTTAGTATTAACTCCTGTTTGCTTTCATTGTATATCTCGCTATGCTTATCATCTATATATCTTATCAATAACCGCTCAACGTTCATATCTACCACATCCCCGATGACCAATTTTTTGTCCGTGCTCATTTTAACCGGATAGAACACTCTAGTTGCCGTGCGGATATTCATACTGCTTAAACAGCCAATTGTAGGTACATCTGCAGTGACTGGTATTGGCTCTATATGTGATTTATAGACCTGATCATCCATTGTTAGTGTAGCAATATCGCCTTTGGATATGAGCTTTAGATATAACTGAAAATACTTCCCCTTTCCATCAAAAAAGTTCATATTATTAACAAACAGACACTGTCCATCAGGATATACTTTGGCATTCATTGATGAGAATGTCTCTTTTTTGCTTACCAATGGGGTATCACACAACTTAACGGAGCTGAACTCAATATGCTGCGACCCGGCTGGCATATCATGTATCCACTTCTCAAGTAACGGTTGTTTTACCACAATACTGGTAGCATCTGCACCAAAAATAGCTACTTCTGAAACGGTTATGCAGAATATGCATACCATGAATAATAGATACTTCATAACTCTTCCCCCTTGTATTGCAAACTGATCCCAAACTGAATGGCGGAGGTAATTGCAAAACCGCCTTAAATCAGACCTGGGGCGTTGCCCCAGGCTACCGAATGTTTGCCCTTCAGGCAAAGTCCGTCCCGAAAAATACTAATAATTAGCCTCAAAGAATGAGGATGCAGTCGCGATTTTCTGCGATACGGGCGAAGGACTCGTCGATAGCCGATACCAGTTCCGGGTGATGTTTTTCTGGTGCATCCAGGTACTCACGGGTGAAATACTTCGGCACCGCCACTGGATTCATATCCTTCAGTGCGCCGGCGACGTTACAACTGCGTGAGATCAGCACGACATCCTCGTCGATCTGGTCATCGCCCACCACCACATAGCGTTGTCCAACTGGCTTGATAAAGCCAATCTCCGACGCATACTCGCGCAACCCCTGCAATAGCCCAATACTACACGACGTCTTGCCATCATTTTGATACGTCGCCGAGATATAAACCCGCTTCTCCACACCATTTAACATGCCAATGCCCTCCGTCCCTTTGTTATACCGGGTTTGGAGGGCATTGGCAAGATGCATCAGGAGTTTCGTTTATGCTTAACCCCTCCTGCGTTCCCAGGGATGGTCATGAGGTTATGACACTACCTGCCCTACAGACCTAAAGACCTAAAACAATTGACCTCTGCGCATATTCGGCTATAATAGTGATAGATATTACTCGCATCAATATCGGGGAGGTATTACGTGCCACGTATTCTCGTTATCGAAGATGAACGTCCTATCGCGCAATCGCTTGCTTACAACCTGAAACGTGAGGGTTTTGATGTCTCGATGGCAAATGATGGCGCCGAGGGATTGAAGATGGCGCTGGCTACTCCGCCACCCTCACTGATTCTGCTGGATCTAATGCTCCCCTCTATGAGCGGACTTGATGTTTGTCGTGAATTACGCGCCAAGCAGCAAAGCTGGATTCCGGTATTGATCCTCACCGCCAAAGGCGAGGAGATTGATCGGGTGATAGGCTTGGAGATCGGTGCCGATGATTACGTCACCAAGCCCTTCAGTATGCGCGAGTTGATGGCGCGCGTGAAGGCCACGTTGCGTCGCTCCACCATAGAAGCCCCGGCAGATCAAGTACTGTCCAGCCACGGTGTCGAGATCGATATTGCTCGGCATCTGGTTACCGTCGAGGGTGCTGAGTTAACCCTGTCACCCAAGGAGTTCGATCTGCTGACGATACTGCTGCGGAATCGTGGAAGGGCGATGACGCGTGACGAGATTCTCTCCACTGTCTGGGGTGATGAAGGCCCTTATCGCGACCCGCATACAGTGGATGTCCATGTCCGCTGGTTGCGCGAGAAGATGGAAGTGGACCCGGCCAAGCCGATGCTGCTCCTGACCATACGAGGATTGGGGTATAAATTCGTCGAATGAATAAGAAACATTATGCATGGTCACTACGCTGGATAATCGTCGGAGCCTTCTTTGTCATTATGGCCACAACTCTCGGTGCGCTGTCGTTTTACCTGACGCAGAGCACGGCGAACGGTTATTTGTCGTCTAATGAATCCTCCCTTGCTACCATTGCCGAGTTGGCCGGTAGATTACTGGCCGATGATACTACACTGATAGATGGTAAAAGTATCAAGACGACGCTGGGCTGGGTGAAGATTAAAAGCTTCTCGCAATCACCGATTCTCTATACTTTGGATGGGGAGAAGATATATCCCGTCGTCAGCACTGAGCCCGTAGCGCCTTCCGGGGCGAAGGTCAGTGATGCCGCTATAAAATCGAAAAATGAGGATACAGTATATCCAGCCTTACCCGAAGAAGCGCAACTGGCGCTGAAGAATGACCCTAACATCGGGGAGGCTGTCCGCATTGATCCGGTAACCGGTGAGCGGACTTTGTATATCGCCACGCTGGTGAAGTCCCGCTCCAAGCCCAGCACAACCCTGGCGGTGCTGGTGTTAGCGAAGCCGCTCACCGATATCCAAAACGCTATCGAGCAGATCAGGTTCACCATCGTGCTGGCATTTTCAGGAGTGCTGGTGGTGCTGTCTATCGTATTTTTCGGTGTCTCTAACTTCATTACCGATCCACTAGCACGCTTGAGTCTGACTACCGAGAGATACGCCGCCGGAATGCTGGATGAGCGCGTGAAACCGCGCGGGGCCGCGGAAATTTACAGCATCGGTAGCAGTTTTAATCGTATGGCAGAGCAACTGCGCCAGACGATTACCCGCCTGGCGGCAGAACGTGCGCAAGCAGAAGCGATGCTTACCAGTATGACCGATGGGGTCATTGTCACCGATATCCTGGGAAAAATCCGTCTCGTAAATGATAGTACCGAGTTAATGTGCGATATTGCCGAGCAGGATGTGCGCGGAAAATCGTTGCAGGAGGCCGGGTTCCCCGAGATTATCGACGAATTACGTGTCAAATCTCAGACCACCCGCTTGCCATTGCAATATGAGTTTATGCTGGAGCACGTGCCCCCGCGTATTTTGGAAGTACACATGGCCCCCTTCGAGGTGGATGAAGAGGTGCTGGGCGTGGTGGTGGTCTTTTATGATGTCACCCAGCAGCGCAAACTGGAGCAGGTGCATAAGGACTTCGTAGCAAATGTCTCGCACGAATTGCGTACCCCGGTGACATCTATCCGTGCCATGGCGGAGACGATGATCACAATAGGCAATGAGGATGTGGAATTGCGCAACGACTTCCTGCAGACAACCATCTCGGAGAGCGAGCGCCTGAGCGGTTTGCTTGATGGCCTGCTCAACCTGAGTCGGCTGGAGTCAGGGAGCATGCACCTGAACCCGGAGGAGCTGGATATCACTGATATTATTCAGCATGTAACAAAGCGAATCATCGCCCCTATCACGCAGAAGGGGCAGCAATTGGAAGTTGATCTGCCCGAGACCTTTCCCGCGTTCATCGATCACGACGCGCTGGTGCAGATCACCCTGAACCTGCTGGATAATGCCCGCAAGTACTCCCCGGAAGGGGCAAAGATCAGTATTCGCCTTCGCCAGCAGGGTAATGATTGCCAAATACAAGTGACCGATACCGGCATGGGCATCTCCGTCGAAGATCGCGAGCGCATCTTCGAGCGCTTCTATCGCATAGATAAAGCCCGCTCGCGCGCCCTCGGTGGCACCGGCCTGGGCCTGGCAATTGTGAAACAGCTGGTAGAACTGCTGCACGGAACCATAACTGTGAAAAGCAAACCCGGCCAAGGCAGCACCTTCACCGTGATAATCCCCGACGTAGTGCGGCAGGAGATGTGATGTAGCATGGGCGTCTCGAAGATCATGAGGTTCTCGAATTACGCCCATGAGAACAGATGAAAAGATCGAAAAAAATGGGTATAACCTGGGAGCGCCAATCTGGAGATTGGCGCTCCCAGGGCATGTGCAATACCTCAAAAGCATATGGGAATATGATTGGTGATGGCATGCCTGGGTCATCATCCCCGTCAACAGCGGCGGCAGTCCGATCCCCCTTTATGCCGCGGGGGTGCAACTCAATAACTTCTGGGGTGATATCAGTGAGATCTGCGTGTTGAATATCGAATCATCGGCAGTATCGTTTAACTAAGGAAAAACCCGTTGAACCTGGATTTGCATGATTAGAGGATTAACTTGAGGATAATTCCTCTGCTGTTGGATGGCGCGTCATTGAAGGTAATAAATACCTTTACTGCTGAGGCCATCCAACAGTATAGACAAACAGTGCAGCAGTAATCCTTTAATCATGTGAATCATGGTTCAGGCAAACGAGGTGCCCCCAGGGAGTTATCTATCACCCTACTGTCACCATGCTTTCCAGCGTCTGAAGATGCTGGAAAGCATGGCCGTGAAGTTCAGTTGCTGCTGACCGTCATCCAGAGTCATGCGCAAAACCTCTTAAAGTTGGTTGTTGTAATATTGCCAAACTCATTCTGCCCGAAACATGGATGAAAGAAAGTTGAGAAAACGCTTGACGCGGGGTGGGGGTAGTACTATCATGACAGCTGGTGAACTCATTCTATTGGGATGAGGTTTACCAAATATTTACAACCGGTTTGCTTATTGGAGGTGTTCCGTGCGTATACCCGCTCTTTTTTCGCCCATCCGGGCCGTGTTTTTCCTGCTGTTGCTGTGCTCGATGTCGGCGCTCTGGGCTCAGCAGTCAGATAACCATATGCTCCATGCCGTTCCGGTGCCTGGAGAGGTGGCGGTTGACGGCAAGCTGGGTGACTGGGATATTTCCGGTCAGGTTGATGTGTTTGCCAATTATCGTATGCGCAACACCTACTCTACCAAGGTCGCCGCTATGTATGACAAGGATAATTTTTATTTGTCTATCATCTGGCGCGACCCGACCCCGATGTTTAATATGGTCGATTCCAACTTTGATATTGGCAGCGGCTGGAAAAGCGACTGCCTGCAGTTGCGGGTAAAGACAGATATGGTAATCGGCGATATTACCTGCTGGTATTCTACCGCTGCAAAACATCCTGTAGTGAACATTGCCTACGGTCGATTCACTAGTGGCAATGACAAAGAAACCGATATTAATGCCTTCAACGGAATAACAGATGCATTGAAAGTCGGTGTACAGGAAGCATTTTTAATGGGTGAGGACGAAAAAAGCTATACCCAGGAGATTGCTATTCCGTGGAAGTTGCTCACCGGGCAATCTGCCATTGTGAAAGCAACCGGCAAGCCATACCGCGATCCTAAGACATATTCTGCGGGCGACAGCTTTACTATGGGTATGGAGTTTTTATGGGGACCCCCGGACGGAAAAACTTCTCCGATTCACCGTTATGCCGATTTTCTACAGGAAGGCAAATCAAGCCGCGAGTTCTTTTGGACTGCGGAAAATGACTGGGGAACAGTAAAATTGGAACCGAAAGGGAATTTAACACTGCCTGCGCCGGATTATGAGAGCGCTTCTAATTTCTCGCAGAAGACCAAAGGCCCGGTAGTATTGGAATATTCCATGCCCTTTGACGGCTTTGCCACTATTGTGGTTGAGGATGAGAAGGGAATCCGCGTGAAGAATGTTATCAGCATGGGGCCGCGCAGCAAAGGCGAGCAGGTAGATTACTGGGATGGCACAGATGAAGAAGGCCAGCTGGTGCCACCGGGCAAATACAGCTGGCGCGGGTTGTACCACCAGGGTATAGACCCGGTATATGAAGCGAGTTACGGCACCCCCGGTACTCCGCCGTGGGATACCGCAGATGGCAAAGGCGCATGGATGAGCGACCATACAGTACCTGTTGCGGTTGGCGCCGGCAAAGATATGATGGTGCTGGTCGCAGAAGGGTCAGAAGCTGGTTACGCGATAATCGGCACCGACCTGAACGGGCAAAAAATGTGGGGCGAGAGAAAGTTTCAGAATAATCGCGCTGTTGCTGTTGACGATAAATATGTATATGCCGGCATGGGCGTCGCCGCATGGGCGGGCATAACCGTACCGCAGATAGGCAGGCTAGAATTAGCCACCGGCAAATACGCGCCGTTTAACACCAAGCCGGAACCGCAGCTAATAGTAGGCGTTGCCAAAACCGACGACAAAGCTGACCTGGCTGGATTAGCGGTAAGCGCAGACAAAATTGCGGTTTCTTTGACCGGTCTAAATGTAATCCGCTTTATTGACAAATCAACTACAGAGCCGATAAATGATATTCCACTGTTAAATCCCGGTGGATTGGCGTTTGATGCTAACGGTGTGCTATTCGCCGTGTCCGGCAGCGGGGTGGTGAAGATTGTTGATGGCAAGGCGACTGATTTCATAACTAAAGGTCTGGATAAACCGCATTTCATCGCAATAGACAAAGATGGACGTATTTATGTGTCCGATACCGGTGCACAACAGGTGAAGGTTTATGATAAAACCGGCGTATTTGTGCGTGATATTGGCGCTGCCGGCGGTCGTCCGCAGATAGGCAAGTGGAATCAAAACGGCATGTACCAGCCCAATGGCATAGCTATAGATGCCCAAGGACGCCTGTGGGTTGCAGAAGAGAATATGTGGCCGAAACGCGTTAGTGTATGGACAGCAGAAGGACAATTCGTTAACGATTACATCGGTCCGACAACTTACGGTGGCATGGGAGCGGCGGTTGATGCCACGGATAAAACCCGAGTATTTGGCAATGGTTGTGAGTTTAAGCTGGATTATGCAGCAAACAAGGCAACAGTAGTCGCCAGCCTTATTGATGATAATCTGGTTGGCGATTTGATGAAAATAAATGGCCGCGAATATTTCATGGCAAAAAGACAGAAATTATACCTGCGAAAAGGCGACGCGCTGGTGAAGATTGTCGATTTCGGAACCATCAGAAAACAGGATTTAGCTACTTCGAAAATTCCGATAACCGCATTGCCGACAACTGATTTGATTAACTATATCTGGTCAGACTGGAATGATGACGGCATCATGCAGGCTGAAGAGGTTACCTCATGGGCGTGCGGCGGGAATGAGAAAACTATCAATATCGGTAGTTGGGGCGGCTATTGGCTGGATGACAAGTACAATATCATCACTGATGGCGGGGGCTACTATAGCGATTTCTCGCAGTTGATACCGTTTAAAGGCTGGACACCCGGTGGCGTGCCAACCTGGGACCCGACTAAAGCAATCACCCTTCTGGACAGGAAAACCCCGAAATCTGGCGGCAGCGCAAATACTCTGCTGTTAGCAGATAAAGGAATGGCTATCTTTGGGCACAATCCTATTCTCGCTGTTAAGCCCGGTGGGGAAATTGTCTGGACTTTCAATGACAACTGGTGGGGTGTTCACGGCTCACATGGCGCACCCATACCGGAGAATGATTCTGTCATTGTTGGGCTGTTAAGCTGTATCGGCGTTGCCGACACTGGCACCCCGTTGGGCAAGATATTCGCCGTTAATACCAATATGGGACGAATGCCGGTATTCACTACCGATGGCCTGCTGGTGGCCACCTTATTCCAGGATTGCCGCATCGGGTCAGACCCCTGGCCGTCATCTGCAAAACCAGGATCCCCAATGGGCGGTGTCACCATGGGCGGCGAGTGGTTCGGCGGTTACTTTTTCAAGGCGGAAAAGACCAATGAATATTACCTGATAGCCGGCGGCACTTCTTACAATCTGATCAAGCTGAACGGGATGGACACTATTAAACAGCTGCCAGTAAAGAATTTAATATTCACGGCTGATGATTACGCGGCGGCTGAAAAAATTCAGATTGAAAAAGCAGCAAAGGCAGGAAAGGAAAATATTCTGACAATAACTAAAATTGCTGCCGCGCCAAAGATTGATGGAAAACTGGATGAATATGCTAAAGACAGCTTTATTGAGTGGGGTACTGGGCAGTATAAAGCCCGCGGCGCAGTTGCCACTGATGGCAACAAAGTTTACCTTGCTTATGATATATCCGGCGACGCCAATCCGCTGGTTAACGGCGGGCAGGATTTCAGCCAGTTATTTATCACCGGCGACTCGGTTGACCTGCAACTGGGCACTGATTCGGCAGCTGATCCTAAGAGAAATGATGGCGCGTCAGGCGACCTAAGACTGCTGATATCGGTATTAGATAACAAACCTACCGCAGTATTATATCGTTGGAAAACCGCTGGCGAAAAACGCCTGCAGACTTTCACCAGCCCCTGGCGCAAAATTACTCTTGATTGGGTAGAACAGGTGAAGGATGCGGAAATAAGTATTATCCGTCGCAACAATGGCTACACTGTTGAAGCTGCTATCCCCATGCAAACGCTGGGATTCACCCCTGAAGCTGGTAAGTCATACAAGCTGGATATGGGTGTCATCTACTCTGACCCCACCGGCACTAACCGCGCTGCCCGTATCTATTGGTCAAACAAAGCCACAGGCTTGGTGAATGACGTACCGGGTGAGATAATGGCGACGCCAAACCTATGGGGCACGGCGACTATCAAATAAGCCAGCGAAAAGCCAATATAGATAAGAGGGTAAATCCTGGGAGCGCCAATCTGGAGATTCGCGCTCCCAGGAGCATGTGCAATTACCTGTTAAAATAGGTTAGAGAGGTGATGAAATGTCCGCTCCCGCACTGCACATTGGTATCGTCAAGGTTGAGAAAAACACACAATTCGAGTTGTGCCTGGCACAGTTACGGCTCATGCTCGATCTGGCCGACACCACCGAGTTGACGGATTTGACCTCGCTGGAAGCAGGGGCGGAATTCGATCTGGTGGTGGCGCTGGGCGTCTGCGGTTCGACACCATTGTCCTCTGTGTTGGCACGGCGTCGTCTTCCGTGCCTGGCTATGGAAGCCTATCTCGGATTTCACCCGTACCATGCCGCTTTTTACCGGGCGGTTGAGGCCGGCAACGGCATCGTGCTCCCGGCGAATGATCCGGAAGAGATTGCCGACTCGCTGGCCGCCGTCCGGGCGTGGAAAGGCATGCAAGGCACCCGGTTGCTGGTCGTCGATACGCATGACGAGGATTTTCGTGCCGAGGAAATAGCGACATTTGCGCTGGGATGCCGCGCGACGCTGGGGGTAGAGATTATCCGCCGGCCCGTCAGCGAATTACGGGCGCGGGCGAAAGGCGTTTCCGATGAGGACGCTGACGCGGAATTGGCGCGCTGGTACCGAGAAATCCTGGAAGGGCCGAGTGAAATGGACGACGCGCACATGCGGCAGGTGGCTCGGCTTTTCCTCGGTGAACGGGCAATGTTGGAGGAAACCGGCGCGATCGGCATCACGGTGGAAGATATCTTCGGTTTTTTACTGCAACCTGAGCGACTCATCATGCCGAACGTCACTTATGGGCCGCTGGTGTTCGCCGGTATCCTGGCCGCGGAAGAAGGAGACATCGAAGTCCTCACCACGGAACTGTTGCTACGCGCCGGCCTTGACGCCCATCCGACGATGAGCAATATCTATCTGGGCTTTCGCGATCAATTCGATATCATCGCCGATGCGAAGAAATATACTCCCGCGATGCAACTAGACGATTACCTACAGTGCGTGGCCGATAATCATTTCACCGCCAGCCACTTCCGCGCCTTCGGGGTGTTGCCGCCAAATATGATGACGGAAGACCGTTATCGCGTGCGGGAAGCCTGGCCCGGACAAAGCATGGTAGTGGCAACGCCGCGCCTCGGTCCGGTGATGCTGGCGCGCCTTACCACGGATGCCCACGGCCTGCACCTGGTGCCCGGAGAGGCGGACGGCCTGAAAATCGGTGATGAATATGGCTGGCATCGCTGCCGCTGGTTCATCCGGATCCCCGACGTGCACGATTTCATCCACCGCTGCCAGCACCAACACTACGTCATCGGTCCTGTAAATGACCGCGAGCGTGTTTTACGCGTGTTAACGGAGAAGCTGTTGGGGCTGACGATGGTCTGAAAATCTCTAATATAGAAAACCCGGTACATCCACGGTTATCTTACCCGCGGTTCCCGTAGGTGACACTTTCGGCACCATTGGTAGCCACTCTACATGTCTCATTGAAGGACATTATCACTGAGCAACTACAGTGGTGTAGTAAGGGTAATGGGGTGCTGAACGCGGCATGTGCAATTGGTTATTGCCATTGATTTTGTTGTATACTATTGGAAATTTGCGCGTGGGTCGCGCATTATTAAATCAGTTATGGAGAAGTTTATGAGTGACCAGTATTTCGTCATTACCCCCGATACGATAGTGGTGAAAGGCAAGCAGGGTACGACGCTTGCCACCATCGCCCTCCGTTTTAGTGTCGGCGCTACCCCGTATCACGTCGTCGCGTTGGCGCCCCGGGGGTCGGGGTACCTCGGCACGACGCAGGATTCTGCAGTAACGGTGGATATCCAGCCTGCTGGCAACAGCGTCAGCGTTGAGCTGCAAGGAGATTTCGCGGAAAGCGATGCCATTTCGTACTTCACCGGGTCCTCGGTCGAGGCGGTGTATGGCCGCGCGTTTGTGCCGGATGCAGATTGCCGTCGTTTCCTCACCGCTGATAAGGAAGTGTTCTACCTGACGAATTCGGGGATGATCTTGCAGCGCCAAGTCAAAAAGCAAGACCTGTGGATGATCGCCCCGCCGCCGCATGTCATCGCGTTTGGCGACGATGACCACGGCTGGTGTGGCTTGTCCATGCCGGAGCCCCTCCCGGTGGTCTTCACGCGCATTAGTTGCCAGCAGCGCAACTTCCAGGTGGTCTTCAATCACTACAGCCCGCGCCATGCCGAGGGCCGCTTGCCGCGTGTGTTTATTGATGCCGGGCTGGCGGACGGCAAGGACATGCTGGAGTGCCACCGCGCGCATGCCGAGGACCTCGGGCTTATCGATACGCACAAAAAGTCCTATGCCTGGTGGCATAATCCGATTTATTGCACCTGGGGAGATCAATGTTATCTGCAGAAAACAGCGCCGCAGACGTTAGAAACCTCCATTGCCATTCCCATGGATGCGGCGAAGTTGTTGCATTGGGCGGATGGCGTTCGTGCCATCTACCCGGGCGAGGTCAACTACATCGTGGACGCCGGTTGGTTCGACTATCTGGGCGATTACCAGCCGAAACTCCCTGAATTCAAGAACACCGACGATTTTGCAGCGCTCATCGCCCAATTGAAGGCGAAAGGCTTCCGCGTCATCTTGTGGTACACACCGTTCTGGGCGCAAAAGGGCTCCGCCATCGAGCGCGAGCACCCTGAGTATCTCATTCGTCGGCGGGACGGCAGCATTTATCGCGACGAGAATCAACACGCCTTCCTCGATTTTTCCAACCCTGAGGTACGCGGATACACCAAAGGGCGCGTCGAGTACATGCTGAAGACGCTGGACGCCGACGGCTTCAAAATCGACATGAATTACGTGCATCCGCTGATGAGGGACATATTGTTACATGATAGCGGCTGGGGCTACGGTAACCAGCTCTGGCTGCAGATGATGAAGTTCTTCCACGCCACCGCCACCGCCATCAAGGAGGACGCCTTCTTCACGATCAGCGGCATTGAGAGCTATTTGCAACCGTATGCCAGCTCGGTACGCCTCAACGATCTCTTTGATTTCACCCATGCGCAAGCCTGGTATAACCGCGCCGAGTTGGTGACCCGCCTGATGCCCGACGTTCCCATTGATGTGGATGGCTGGCCTTCCAGCGTGGAGAAGATGCGGGAATATCAGTTCGTCTCCCCGGTTTTCGGCGCGCCCGTCACCTACTACATCGACGCCGTCGACATCATGACCGAGCAACTGACCGACGCCGATCTTAATCGCATGGCATCGACCTGGCATGTCTATAGCAAAGCGCCATGTGAGCAGGGGATGCGCGTGACTATGGATGCCGACGCGGACGTCTTCGCGCGTCGCGGCCCCCAGGGCGAGTTAAAGGCGCTGGCGCTGCAACGGAGCGCGCTGGTCTGCTACGCGGGAGAGAAGATCTATCTCACCGCCAACCTCGACCGCGCAGTGAGCATCCCCGTCGACGCGGTGGAGCGCTACACCAAGGCGGAGAAAATCTACCGTGATGGCACGCGCGAGCCGGTCACCTTCTTCAAAGACGGCGCCAGCCTGTTGCTCAACGTCGCCGATGCCGGGCGCGGTATTCTCTGCTACGAGATTTCGTAATGCGATCTTCCCATTCAGCACCGACTGTAATATGTAATATCGTTGCAATTCCATTGGCAAATAAATGTCGTCGTGTCTCCTAGAAAGACATAATCACAGAGCAACGACACGCCCAAAACAAGCGCTTCGTCAGCTCCGTTTAGGACGGCGGGGCGCGCGAGGGCGTCAATGCGTTGAGCTGTTATGACCGCGACGGCAAGTTCCTCTGGGGCGTGCCGCGTCCGCAGGAGCAGGGGACGAAAGACATCAAGGCGGACGGCGTGGTCGGCGACTTGAACATCCCCGGTTTGGGCCACGTGCTGGGCACCTGGTCGTGGCACGGCATTACCGGCCTTACCTGGTCACCTCCGACGGCCTGCTGGGACGAGTCGTTTCGCTACTATTATCAAGCGCATATCGACTTCATGCTCGTTGCCAACGGCGCCGGACACCAGCCCAAGGTGTACGTCGATGACGCCGAGTTCGTCGAAGCGCCAACGAATATGGCCGCGCAACCTGCGGAAAAGGGCACCCCTGGGAACGCAGGCGTCCCCGCCTGCCCCGTAGCCCGCGCCCGCCGTGGCGCGTATTTGCTGACACAATAGCGCGCCACAGCGGGCGCGGGCTACAGAGCTACGGAGCACGCAGGATGCGTGCGCACTTGTTCCATCCCTCCGTGCCATCTCTGTTGAAAAATATCTGTTTCCCCATTGTATAACACTTCCATATGATGTATCATTCATTCATCTGAATTTCTGGAATGGAGGGACCACACCATGCCACAACGTTCCCTGGTGACTATCGTCACCCTGTTACTGCTCTGTCTCGCCGGCACCTTTGCCGGGGCGGCAGCACCGACCATCATCGCCTTCACGCCGACTTCCGGGCCCGTCGGCACGATGGTCACCGTCTTCGGCACTAATCTGGCCACCTCAACCGTTAAAGTGAACGGCACGGTGGCGACTCTCGGGAGCGTGATCCCAATTACCCTCACTATCGCGCCCGGGACGACCACCGGGCCGATCACCGTCACCACGACGGAGGGCACGGCGACCAGCGCGACGAATTTCATCGTCACTCCGACGTTGCCACTCCTCCTGGGCTTTTCGCCAACCAGCGGCCCAGTCGGGACCGCCGTCTACCTATCCGGTACTGGCTTCACCGGAGCAACCGCAGTGAAGTTCAACGGCACGGCGGCCACCAGCATCACCGTGTTGTTGGACTCACTGATTAAAGTTATTGTGCCCGCCAGCGCCACCACCGGAACCATTGCCGTCACCACCCCCATCGGCACGGCAACCAGCGCGACCTCATTTACTGTGACAGCGCCAGCGCTGGTGCCGACCATCACCAGCTTCACCCCGGCTAGCGGGCCGGTGAGCATGGTGGTTACTTTGATAGGCACCAACTTCACCGGCGCGACCGCAGTGAAATTCAATGGCATTGCGGCGACGACCTTTAGCGTGGTTAGTGCCACTAGCATCACAGCCACTGTGCCTGCAGGTGCCACCACCGGTAAAATTACCGTCACCACCCTTGCTGATACGGCCACCAGCGCGACGAGCTTCACCGTAATTCCGGCACCGTTGATTAGTTCTTTTACCCCGGCCAGCGGGCCGGTGGGCACCGTGGTCACCATTACCGGCACCAACTTCACCAGCGCGACGACTGTAAAATTCAATGGCATTGCGGCCACGACCTTTAGCGTGGTTAGCGCCACTAGCATCACGGCGACTGTCCCGGCGGGCGCAACTACTGGGATGATCAGCGTGACCACCCCTGGCGGCACGGCGACGAGTACCGCTAATTTTACCGTAGCAGGTAATATCGCAGGCACACCCGGCACCAACGCCAACGATAACGCCGCCATGATCTGGGTGCCAGGAGCAACTTTTACCATGGGAACAACATACTCTCCTTCTGGATACGCTCCTTATACCCAGCAGGTCACCCTTTCCGGCTATTGGATTTACAAATACGATGTCACGGTGGCGCAGTATCGCGCCTTCTGCACCGCCACCGGGCGGGCGTTGCCACCTTGGCCCGGGAATCAGTACAGCTGGACTGGTAAATTTGGCTGGGATGATGCGGCATTACAGCAGCACCCGATCGTCAATGTCACCTGGTATGACGCCAAAGCCTATGCC
>JBBRXO010000063.1:0-16627 GCA_038248345.1 Armatimonadota bacterium
CTACAACGGCTGGGATCAGACGAAGTGTGCCAACTATAACAATTCGTATGCTGTAGGTAAGAGTACCTGGCCGGTGGGTAGTTTCCCTGCTGGGGCCAGCTGGTGTGGGGCGCAGGATATGGCGGGTAATGTCTGGCAGTGGTGTGGCGACTGGTACGGCAACTATTCTGCCACCCCGGTTACTAATCCCTCGGGTCCGGCAACGGGCAATTTCCGCGTGCTGCGGGGCGGTTCGTGGGACAGCTACTACTACGTCAACGACGTCTGCTACCGTGGTGCGTATCGCGGCATCAACAGCCCCGACTACTACGGCTACTACTACGTCGGGTTCCGTTGTGCGTCTCTCTCGCCAGGACCGTAATTACTTGTCTTAGAACCTTGATTCGCCTGATTAGAGGATTAGGTTGAAGGTAATGCCTCTGCTGTTGGATAGCGATTTTTGTTCAATGTTCAATGTTCAATGTTCAATGTTCAATGGAAGAGGCTATCCAACAGTGTAGACGAATAGGTCAGAGATAATCCTTTAATCATGCGAATCTGGGTTCAGACAAAAAGGCGGCGTAAGCCGGTGGGTGTACCTAACCCCACACTGGGAGCGCACGGCTTCCAGAGTGCCGAAATATGAGGCTAAACCAGCCGAACGCCCAACTGCATGTTAATCCGTAGGTTGTAGGTTCAAGTCAAGGAATCGCCACCCCATTCTCATGGGCGAGACGCCCATGCTACGAAAGGCCTACAGACCTCGTCCCCCACGTTTCTCCCTTGCCTTCTTCGGGTAACTAATTTACAATAGGGTACGATTGAGCTTATTGCTGAGTTAGACAGAATTTTAAGGATGTTACCGGTGAAAAACGAACTGCAGAAGACGAATTATTCCGGGCCGCGGGGGCCGGTGGTGTTGATTATTATGGATGGCGTGGGTGTGGGCAAGTACGAAGAAGGTGATGCCGTGCGGACTGCCTTGACGCCGACGTTGAACTGGCTGAAGGAGAATGCCCTCTACAGCACGCTGAAGGCGCATGGCAAAGCGGTGGGGCTGCCCAGCGATGATGACATGGGCAACAGCGAAGTGGGGCATAACGCCATCGGTTGTGGGCGCGTTTTTGACCAAGGCGCAATGCTCGTCAACGCGGCGCTGGCTGACGGCTCCATGTTTGCGGGCGATGTCTGGCAGCTGCTGGCAGGTAATGCCCTCGACAACGCCAGTACTATGCATTTTATCGGCCTTTTCTCTGACGGCAACGTGCATAGCCACATTGACCACCTGAAGGCAATGATTCGCCAGGCGGTGGCGGAAGGCATCGAGAAGGTGCGCGTGCATATCCTGCTGGATGGGCGCGATGTGAGCGAGACCTCGGCCTTGTTGTTCGTCGATCCCTTCGAGGAGTTCCTCGCCGAGCTGAACGCGGGTGGTGTCGATTACCGCATCGCCAGCGGCGGCGGACGCATGTTCATCACCATGGATCGCTACAATGCCGATTGGTCGATGGTGCAGCGCGGTTGGGATACTCACGTGCATGGGGTGGGGCGGCAGTTCGCCTCGGCGCATGAAGCAATCGAGAAATTCCGCGCAGAGAAGCCGGGTGTGATCGACCAGGATTTACCTGCCTTCGTAGTTGCCGAGGATGGTGAGCCGGTGGGCAAAATAGTCGATGGCGACAGCGTGGTGTTCTTCAATTTCCGCGGTGACCGCTCTATTGAGATCACTCGCGCTTTCGAGGAAGACAACCTGAGCGAGATCGACCGTGGCGTGCGCCCTGCTGTGCAATATGCCGGCATGATGCAGTACGATGGCGACCTGAAGCTGCCGAAGAACTATCTGGTAACTCCCCCGGCCATCGACCGCACCATGGGCGAATACCTGGCGAACGCCGGCATCACGCAACTGGCGATCAGCGAGACGCAGAAGTTCGGCCACGTCACCTATTTCTTTAACGGCAACCGCAGTGGCAAATTCAACGAAGAGCTGGAGGACTATGTAGAGATTCCCTCCGACATCCTCCCCTTCGAGCAGCGCCCGTGGATGAAGGGAGCGGAGATTACTGACTATGTCATTGACGCGATCCGTGCCGGCAAGCACCGCTTCATCCGGCTTAACTACCCGAATGGCGACATGGTGGGCCACACCGGCGTTTATCAGGCGACGCAGATAGGTGTGGAGACGGTGGACCTGTGCATTGGCCGTATGTTGCCCGCCATCCAGGAGATGGGCGGCATCCTCGTCATCAGCGCCGACCACGGTAATGCCGATGACATGTACGAGCACAAGAAGAAGACCGGCGCTGTCACCGTCGACCCCGATTCCGGCAAGATCAAAGTGAAGACCGCGCACTCGCTAAACCCCGTGCCGGTGATCATCTACGACCCCGAAGGAACGGCGAAAGTGACGCTATCCGCAGAATGTGGCCTCGGAATCAGTAGCCTCGCCGCTACCTGTTTGGAGCTACTCGGCTTCGCCCCGCCGGAGATTTATGATTCGAGTGCGGTGGTGGTGGGCGCGGAGTAGGAATCATCGAATTAAGGCAATTAGGGGCGCAGGGATGCGCCCCTTTATGTTACAATAGCAACAATTGGAGACTTAAGATGAAAATTGAGAGTATCAGAATTGAGAACTACAAGGTATTCCGCGATATCGAGATAAAAGCGCTGCCCAACATGTGCGTTTTTGTCGGAGCTAATGGCGCAGGTAAATCTACTCTTTTCGATATGTTCAGTTTTCTCCAGGATTGCCTGCTGCACAACATTCGTCAGGCGCTGACCCGACGTGGCGGATTTAAGGAAGTCGTTACCCGTGACTCAAATGGGCCAATCATCATCGAATTGAAATTTCGCGTTGATGCTGCAAGCCCCTTGATTACCTATGAATTGCAGATTGGGTTACTCGATAACCAGCCAGTGGTACAGCGAGAGTTGCTTAAATATCGGCGCGGCCAAAAGGGGCAGCCGTGGCACTTTCTTGATTTCCGTTTTGGCGTAGGAACGGCCATAACAAATGAGGCTGACTATGGTAAGAAAAATGTAGCGCAGCAACGTGAACAACAGAAACTCGACTCACCGGATGTTCTTGCCATCAAAGGTCTGGGACAATTTGAGCGGTTCCGAGCGGTAGTGGATTTTCGCAAATTAATTGAGAATTGGCATGTATCCGACTTGCATATTACCGATGCACGGGAGAGTCAGGATGCCGGGGTTGCTGAACACCTGTCACGGCGTGGGGAGAACCTCTCATTGGTGGCACAGTATATGTATCAGGAACACCGGGATATCTTCAATAAAGTATTGGAAAAAATGACCCAACGCGTACCTGGCGTCACCAATGTTGAAGCGGCAGAAACCGCGGATGGGCGAATAGTACTTCGTTTCCAGGACGGCGCTTTTAAGGATCCATTTATCTCACGTTTCGTCTCTGACGGCACAGTGAAGATGTTTGCCTACCTGCTACTATTGCACGATCCATCACCACATCCGCTACTTGCAATCGAGGAGCCAGAGAACCAACTGCATCCGGAATTGCTGGCGGAACTGGCGGAGGAGTTCCGAGAATATGCGGATTATGGGGGTCAGGTATTCATCTCCACTCATTCCCCGGACTTCGTCAATGGCGTCGAGTTGAACGAGCTTTTCTGGTTGACGAAAAATGATGGTATAACCAGAATAACGCACGCCAGCGATAATAACTTACTCAATGATTTGAAAGCAGCAGGCGATCTGCCCGGCGCACTCTGGAAACAAGGGCTGTTTGTCGGGGCGGGGCCACGATGAGCAAGCTGGTATTTCTGCTGGAAGAAAAATCAATGGAGATAATATTGGAAAATATGCTTCCTAGGATTCTCCCTGGTGTTGTATGCCAATTTGTATCACACGAAGGTAAGTCCGATCTAGATATCTCAATTCCTCGTAAATTGAAGGCTTGGAAAGATCCCGGTGTCCGCTTTATCGTAGTGCGCGATAATGATGGCGCAGATTGTAAGATGGTAAAAAAACGACTTTTAGAAAGTTGTGATTCCGCTGGACGTGCAGATACTCTCGTCCGTATCGTTTGCCAGCAACTCGAATGCTGGTATATTGGTGACCTACTGGCGATTGAACGCGCCTTTAACCTGCCGGGGTTGTCGGCGCAGGGAAACAAGAAAAAATATCGCAATCCCGATTCTCTAAACAATGGTAGCGAAGAATTTAAAAAATTGACGGGGAGTGCGGGTAAGCATTCGGCAGCGCGCAAGATCGCGTTGCATATTGCCCCAGAGCGGAACCTCTCGCATAGTTTTCAAGTATTTATTGCTGGAGTAAAACGCATAGCTGAGCAGGATACTCTTAACCTGTAGTTTTCAGATTAATATTGGAATCACTACTTCTTTCTACCGCACCTCAAACACCGTCTCCGCCACCTGAATTCGATCAGCGAAGGCTAGGCGCTGGGGGGTGGTGACTTTAACGTCATTCAGCAGGGTGCCGTTGGTGCTGTGCAGGTCATCCAGCAGCCAGGCATCGCCAAGGTTGTTGATGCGGGCGTGGTGACTGCTGACCAGGGCCGTCAGGATAATGATATCATTATCGTCAGCGCGGCCTATAGTGAGAGGTCGATCCAGCAGGTAGTATTGCCCGGTGGCGGGGGTAGGGCCAACGGTTACGGCGAGCGAGCGTGGTTCGGGTAATGGCGCTGGTGGAAACGGTTGTGGGCGGGCGGCGGCCCGAGCGTCGGCGAAGAGCGCGATCACCAAGGTGAGAAGAAAAATGAAAAGGAGCGCCAGTACCCCCATTCGGGCCAGCCAGATTGTCATCTCAGTTATTTCCATAATGCTCCTCCTCCGTTATTGTGATTGAGTTCGTAATTCTCCTACCATGTGGGAGAAGATATCTGACACGGCAGTCCATCCTTCCTGTGGCGCCACCCCAATAATAATCAATTGCCCCGTGCCATTTTTGCGTATAGTCCACGCCCCGTGCATATTTACAGTTCGATAGAAGAAGATATTTTCACCGTGTTGTTCAGTAATCTGAAAGGTGAATTCGTAGCTACTATCACTGCTTGAGTTTCTGTCCTTGATCGTTATCTCTTTGAATTTATCCGGCCTCTGACTTTTCCCGAAGAATGTGCCACGGATAATTTTTCCCAGCAAAATGTTGTCTAAAGAAAATGTTGGATCAGGCGTCTCAATGGGAATCGTATGTATTTGTATATCGCTTTGGGGTAAAACAAATATATCCCCAATATTCTCGGTTTCGACTGGATCCCTCTGCCTTTCAATTATCTCTTCCCGCTTGATAACTCTCCACTTGTTCGGATAAGGGATCGTGTAGCCAAGGGATGATGTAAGTGGCATTTTCCAGCTAGCTGGTATTTCCGCTACTGACACGGGGCGCCAACTACTGAAGGAAATTAATGCTGTCAGCACCATCAGGAAGGCGAAGCCGTAGGCAAGTAATCGCGCTTCAATAGGTACTGCTGGGTTGGCTGCCCATACCGGCGCTTGCGGCGCGAGGCGCTCGGCAGGAGCAGGCGAGGGCGCTACTGGAGCACGGGACACTAGGGGAAGTGAAGCATATTTTTCACCAGTGGGCTGCTGTTGTATACTTGCCGGCGCCACCGCCTTGCCTCGACACCCGAAGGTGTTACACCCGGAATTATCTTTCCAGCATTGCGCGTGCAGCACGGCATTGCATCCGTTACATGTTTCCACCTGTTCGTTAGGTTTGATCACCTCACGGCAGAACGCACAGGTCTTCATATTGCTGAGACGTTCATCCATAATTGAAATTATTCCGTTCCACCGCCGGTGTGCGCCATCAGGCGGACGATATCCGCACGGGTGATGATACCTTGCAGTTTGCCGGTTTTATCGACAACCATCATCCGACGAAGGTCTTCCGCTAACATACGAGCTGCTATACTGGAGATAGTGGCGTCGGGGGTAGTGGTGACAATATCTTTGTCCATAATGTCATGTGCGGTAAGCCCCAGCATCTTCTGCGCTTCTTCCTCGAAATGATGTGGATTTTCCAGATAAATTATACTACCAAGAAAGGTGATGTGACGGGGCAAATGGATATCAGCCACCCGCTGCAGCAGATCATCTTCAGTGACGATACCCAGCACATTTCGCTCACTATCCATCACTGGGACAGCGCCGAAACGGTGAGAGGCTAGTAAATCCGCGACCTCGTTTACCGGAGTCGCGGGCGCAATAGTTACTATATCAGTGGTCATGATATCTGCAGCTGTAGTCATATGATACCTCAAAATTTCAAATTTTAATTATTATTCTGCTGGGACTAAAGTCCCGGCTGTTTGGCGCTTCGCGCCGGTCGTCCGCCTTCGCGGACTCTTTCCGCCCGATGGTAGTCCGCGTAGGCGGACGATTGGCATTTCAATCCCTGCGAGATATGTTTTTGCAACCACTACATTATACCCTATTACAGCGGTGAAAGGTATATTGCTGATACGACAATGGTTACGCTTTTTCAGTGAAAGACTATCCCCTGGTGAGCGATGTATAGCGCGGGCCGACTTCGACATCAACATATGTATAGCCAGCGGAGGCCAAATCTGCTTGCAGCGCGGAATTTTGTGTTGCAGTACCTTTTACCCCGACGATAGCGCCACCGGAGCCACAGGTGGTGCCGGTCAGCTGGTGGCTATTGGCAATTTCAACCATGCGCAAGTTATCTAATCCGAGCGCGTCATCGCCGAATATCTGCCGACGCAACAGGAAAGCTTCACCCATCAACCCGCTGAAGCGGATATGGTCGCCGAACACTAGTGCCCGTGTTCCTTCTTCGGCAAAACTGGCGAACTTCTTCATCGCTGTGTGTACCACCGGATCGCCTTGCAGCCATTGCTCGCGTACATTTTTATGGATAACCCCGGAGCTGCTGGGAGTTTTTGCGTATGCCAGGTAAAGCGGCGGAAGTAAGGTGGTGTCAAGTGGCTGGTACTCACCATAACCGCGGCTCTTCATCAGGTCCTCGCGGAAATCCATATAAAGGAGGCCGCCGAAAGTTTGAATGACGCGATCCTGTTGCCCGGCGGTGATGCCAAGCTCTTTTTGCTCCACATCTAATGCCAGTTGTGGCAGCTCCTGCTGTTGGATTATCTTCTCCACACCATACCAGGCTAATAAGGCGCGCAGCGTGGCAATGATGATAGCGCTGGAACCAGCCAGGCCTACCTGTAGTGGGATAGTGGTAATGAAGTCCAAGGAAAAATTGCGTTCCCCCACGTCCAGGTTTCGGCGGCTACATTCGTCAAAAAACAGTTTACAGGTCGCCTGCAGCAGGCACAAGCCATCATTGTTTTCGGTAGCGGAGTAGTTTGCCTGCGCTGAAAAATGGCTATTGGGAAGATTTTTTCCAGGAAGGAATGATATCTCGTCGGCGGCGGTGAGGGTAACCTCGGCGGCGAAATTATTAATCAAACAGGAGATCGTTTTTCCATAATATCCATCAGATGGGTTACCGAGTAACCCCACGCGAGCATGAATTTTGCTTTTAAGAGAGTCCATAATTTCCTCCGGAATGGCCGTATGCTCTCTTTTTCGACTCCGCCATAATAATCCCCTGCCGAGTTACATCGGCAAGGGATAGAACTATCCGAGGTAGAAATAGTCTAATGAATCAGATACACAGAAATTGGAATGAAAGGTGAACTATCGCATGCGCGGTTTTAAAATAATACTAACGTTGTTGTCGCTGGCGCTACTGGCTTTTTCGTTGCCATCATCAGCCGGAGGCGGGCCGGCGAATGTGATGGTGGTGGTCAATGGTCGCAGTAATGAATCGCTGGAAATAGGCAATCTATATCGCCGGACGTGGCAGATTCCGTATCAGCAGTTGCTTACCATCAGTACTAATTCGGCTACCAGCATCTCATACCAGGGATATCTGGAGGAGATTGAGAAGCCAATTCGCAATTTCCTGCAGGCACAGCCGGTTGTCGGGCAGATAACGACAATTGTGCTCACGCGTGGGATTCCAGTTGTGGTAAATACGGATAACGGTCGCAGCATCACCAGCTTGCTGGCCGCGTTGGATTTGCCCGATGGGGCGCGCGAGACTGACCGCATCAAAAATCCCTTCTATAAATCTCCAATAGCCTTTCAGCACCAATCGGAATCGTGGCAGGGGATGTACCTGGTTACAACTTTGCATGGATACAACACCCAGGATATATCACGTTTGATCTCGCAAGGCAGAGCTGGCGACGCATCCACGCCGGAAGGGCGCTTTGTCTTCCAGAATGGCCCGGAAATCCGCCGCACTGATATTGCGCCGGCGCTGGACTTACTCACGCAGCGCGACCTCAACGCGGAGATTGTTGCGGGCCCCCCCACAAATCGCGCCGGGATAATGGGTTATCTTTCGCAAGGTGTATATAGCGGCTTAACGCGGGAGATGGTGAAAAGTCTGGACTTTCGTCCCGGGGCAATTGTCGATCATGCGCAGAATTTCGGGGCGGCGGCGAGTAATTTTGAGGAAAATGCCCCGGTAGTTCCATTGTCAGTAGGCTGGTATGTGCAGGCAGGGGCTACAGGCGTACATGCTGTTGTTGGGGAGGCTGGGATCGGCAGTATGCCTTCGGGCGGCGGGCAGCGTATGCTACTGGAGAGCTATACCGGTGGGTTTTCGCTGGCAGAGAGCTATTATCGCTCGCTCCCGTATTTGAATTGGCAAAATGTCATCATTGGCGACCCCCTTTGTTCACCGTACGCCATCCGCCCGTCCGTGCAGGTCGATTTTGGCGATGAGTTCCTGGTCGGAGCCGTGCCAGTGCATGTCAGCGCAACTACATTACAGAAATGGAATACTATCAGCCAGGTAGACGTATATGTGGATGATCAGTATATGCAGACGGTCTATGCACCGGATAATTCCCAGGTACTTATTACCATCGGCGGGGCCACCTCGTCATATACTATTCCGCACGGCGCTTCATTAACTACCCTGGTCAATGGAGTCGTTGATGCGGTAAATAACAACGCCGAGTTGAAAGATAGTGAAAATGGCGTTTTAGCCGTCGTATCTCCGGTGGCCGGAGCGCTGGAGTTACATGCGCGTAATCGAGGAATTTGGGGTAATGATATCCCCGTGTCTCTTCGGGTGGAAAGCGAACAGCCGGATAAGCCCGGAGTGGCCGCCCGTTTGCAGTATGATCATCTGGCAGGTGGCGGCGCGCAGCCAACCCCTGCCCGCGCGACGTTATCATTTTTGGGGCGAAATGTCTCCACAGGTGATGAGATCAACTTGCAGATATTACAGGCACGGATCAAATATACCGTGCCAGCCAAAATGACCTCGATAACGGAGATGCTGGACGCGCTGGTTAAATTGATAAATGATAACCCAAAATTGCAAGGATACAATGGCATACGTGCCTACCGCGACCCGAAAGGGTGGCCCTATGTAACGCTGGAGTGCCGTTCGGCTGGTGAAGTTGGCAACAGAATTCCATATCAATTATCGGTGGTGAATGCCCCGGAATCAACATTGCGTGGATATCCAGAATTGCCTTGGTTGTTATCCGGTGGGATAGACGGCACAGTTGCGAAGGATATCGTCTATTTATCATTGGGGGCCAGGTCAGTCAAAGCGGATTATCTGTTGGATAGTACCAAATTGTCCGATGGTTTTCATCGAATCCGCGTGGTTGCCTATGATGGCTCCGCTGCGCAAGTGCAGAGAAGTATAGAATCCCCATTTTTAGTGAGTAATGTGCGCTATGCACCGATAGTACAATTACCGAAGGTAGTGGGGCCAGTTGCCGGTGAAGTTATAGTCCCGGTGACGGTGAATGATAATGTCGTACGGGTAGATTTGTATGTTGATGGGCGTATGGTAGTATCAGCAAAAGGTGATTTCAACACCATCAAGCTACCGTTAGCCGGTTTAGGGCGCGGGACGCATGACCTCTGGGCCATGGCGGCTGATGCCGATGGGCATCTGTTCAACTCCGCGCGGGCGAAGTTGGTGGTGCTGGTGCCCCCCGAGATTTCTCGCATCACCCCCGAGCGCACTGTACTTTCCGGCGGCACCACACATCGCATAATTGGCGCTGGATTTGCCGAAAATTGTGTGGTAAAGATCGCTGGCGTACCAGTGAAGACAATGAAGTTCCTGAGTCCGGGGATGCTCGATGTAACTTGCGACACGGGCAAGGCCGGCCGGGTTGCTGTAACCGTAAGTAATCCTGATGGTACTTCCTGCGAGTTACCTGATGCCTTCGAGTATTACCAGCCAATTGCGCAAACGCTGCAGATATCACCTGTCGTGGAAGTCGTGGGCTCGGGGAAGATGGTACCATTCACAGTGAAGTGCCTAGATCAGTATGATCAGCCATATCAGCCAGAGTTCACCTGGGAAGCATCAAAAGGCCGAATAACTGCTAATGGCGTATTTTTCGCCCCGCGAACCGCTGGTTTAATAAAAGTGAGCGTGCATGAGCCCGGTGGGAAGGTAAGCGAAGCCACGGTAACCGTGGGGGCAGCGACGATAGTTGATGGCATCTTACGTCACTGGCTTATAATTGGCCCGTTCCCGGATACAGACAATAATGCATTAGAGGCAGAAACAATTCCCGAAGAGAAAAACCTCCAACCCGAGCACAACACGAGGGTCGGCGATTTTAGTTGGCGGAGCTTCTACGCTGGTGAAGCAGCCGGCATAATTGATTTTTATGCGATAATGTCCTCGAGTATCAACCTGGTAGCGTACGCGAATGTGTATCTGAAAGTTGACGCTGATGTAGACGCCGTCGCCGTCTACGGTAGCGATGACGGGATTCGTATCTGGTTGAACGGGGAGATGATAGAGAGTATAAGAGTACGGCGGCCTTTGATTGTGGGTGAGAATAAACATACCATTAAGCTGGTAAAGGGATGGAATCGACTGCTGGTGAAGGTTGATCAGGGCATGGGCAGCTGGGCATTTGCCATGAAACTGCAAACGCCGGATGGCAAACCATTGCCCGGGTTAAGCTATGCACTGGATAAACCGTAGGGCGGAGAGGTCGTCCTCTATCGTTTTAATTCACAGGATAGCAGTCCCTTTTCGGTAATATTCTGAACAACTTGTATAGAACATTCAGAGACGTATCTAACGTGGGTGTAGGGGCGCACGCCGTGCACCCCTACCCACGTCGTATAAATAAATAATTTATAATATTAAGTTGTGGGCAGGACCCACGTTGCAAAAATGATGAAATGGAGAAAGAATAATGTTTAATATGACAGTGGAGGGGAATTTTAGCGCGGCACATGCGATCCGGGAATATCCGGGGGTGTGCCAGCGGCTACACGGGCATAATTACCGGGTGGTGGTGCGGCTGTCCGGGGATAAACTGGATAAACTGGGTATGCTGGTCGATTATGTGGATGTGAAGCGCGCGCTGACCGAAGCATTATCTCCGTTCGACCACCGTTTTCTGAATGAAGTGGAAGATTTTCTGGAGGTTAACCCTACCTGCGAGGAGCTGGCGCGGGTGATATATAATCGTTTCAAAGCGGAGTTGTTGACCACCGATGACCTGCGTAACCGGGTAGCAGTGGCGGAAGTGATCATTTATGAGAGCGATAAGACCGGCGTAGGATACGGAGAATAAGATGCCATTATACGAATTTGCCTGCTGCGCGTGCGACACCATCTTTGAAGAGCTGGTGCGTATGGGGAGCAAAGGCGAAGGTTTAATCTGTCCGCAGTGTAGTGGGTCTAAGCTACGCAAATTGATGAGCGCCTTCAGCGGCCGGGTGGCGGATAGCCATGGCAGCAGCCACTCCTGCGCCGGCGGCGGCAACTGCGGGGGAAATTGCGGTGGGTGCGGTGGAAACTGTACGTGTCATTAGTGCGTTTAATTACTAAATACCGAACGTGGTTTCCGCCATAACCCAAGATAATTATCTGTGTGGTAGTATATAATTCATCAGATAATACTGACCGGCTCTTTTTATCCATATTATCCTTCTATCCTGTGAATTACAGCGACGGAGGATAACCTCACCGAACAACTTGTGCAGAATATAACTGGGAAGGGACTATATGTGTTAGTACCGATGCTTCGGGGATAACGCCCCAACGCCCCTTTTTCTTGACGCTGTAGCCGTGTGGGTGCTAGACTACATTGTCTTATCGTGGCGTCTGCTGGGGTAGGACGTAGTGGTAAAACTTTTTAGATGGAGGCGTTATGGCTTCGACTAGCGATTTCAAGAATGGTTTGACGATTGATATGGACGGTGACGTATATCAGATTGTCGAATTCCAGCACGTTAAGCCGGGCAAGGGTGGGGCATTTGTCCGCACGAAAATCCGCAAAATGACCACTGGGCAATTGATCGACAAAACCTGGCGCGCCGGGGAAAAGGTGGAAATTGCGCGGGTGGAAAAAAGACCGTTGCAATTCAGCTACAAAAGTGACGATGATTATATCTTCATGGATACCGAGACCTTCGATCAGATGACCCTGTCCGAAGCGCAAATCGGCACACAAGTAAAATTCCTGCAGGATAATTTGGACGTGATGGTTATGACCTATAATGACCGCGTCATCGGTGTTGATTTGCCGGATACCATCGAGGCTACTATTGAGCAGACTGATCCGGGTCTGAAGGGCGACACTGCCTCCGGCGGTTCCAAGCCTGCGACACTTGATAGCGGCGCAGTAATCACCGTGCCACTCTTTATCAATGAGGGTGACCGGATTCGCGTCGATACTCGCACAGCGAAATATATCGAACGAGTATGATTTTCTTCTCCATTTTGGGGGATAATGAGCATAGCGGAGCGAGGTAAAAGAGTTGTCCACAACTATCAATAAAGGCGATGTGGAAGAGCTGCTGGCCATCATGGAGCAGTGGGAAGTAACGGAATTGCACCTGAAGCACGATACCGTAACGTTGGATCTGGTGCGGGCGGTACAGTGTGCCCCACAGCAGATAGTATACACTGATGAACCACTGTGCGAAGCTTTTGAGGAAGCAGGATCCCAGGCGGATATAGTTGCTATCCCGGCATCGGTAGTGGGTACTTTTCATCTACAGAAGCGCGGCTTCCCCCATGGTGCACCGCGCGTCAATGATGAAGTCTTTGCTGGGCAGGTGATCGGGAATATCGAATTGATGCATATCCCTACGGATATAGTATCACCTGTCGTGGGGACAATTGAAGAGATACTGGTGTCAGAAGGCGCTGGTGTCGAATATGGACAACCGCTTTTGCTCATCCGCCCATTGACAGAGGTAAGCGAAGATGAAACAGGGTTTATTGCATGATGTTCGCGCAAAGCAAGGCTACGCGCTAATAATTGAACTCCTGGTAGTGGCCGTATTAATAGTCGGCCTGACCGTGTGGTATACCGGTTCGCAAACATCTGCGTTGAAGCAGAGTCACTTGCTCGATGAAACCGGCGTGGTGCAGAATGACGGCACCAGCGCTACTGCCGATGCCCCGAAGACGATATATGGGCAATCAATACAGGCGGCCAAGGGCGATGTATGCCGAACTAACCTGGGGCAATTGCGCCAGATGGTAAAAATGGATAGCGCAGATGGTAATATTCCCAGCTCACTTGGGGCAATATCCGGCGCAGCCGGGATAAGTTTTTGCCCAGTGAGCAAAACGCCATATACCTATAATCCGACGACCGGAGATGTGCATTGCACCACCCCCGGCCACGAAAAATTTTAGCGAAGGTGGCCATAAGCCACCCTAGAAGGGACTGACGATCAGTGTTTAAGAAAATCCTTGTCGCCAACCGCGGGGAGATCGCCGTCCGCATTATCCGTGCGTGCCGCGAATTAAATATCGCCACCGTGGCGATATACTCCCAGGCAGATGCTAACTCGCTTCATGTACAGATGGCGGATGAATCGGTATGTATCGGGCCGCCGCCGAATCGTGACAGCTACCTGAATATCCCCAACATCGTCACCGCAGCTATTATTAAGGGCTGTGATGCCGTGCATCCGGGGTATGGCAATCTGTCCGAGACGGTAGCGTTTGCGGAGAATTGCGAGATTGCCAAGCTGAAATTCATCGGCCCCCGCCCCGAGACCATCGAGCGAATGCAGGATAAAGCGGCGGCTAAACAAGCGGTAGCCCGTGCTGGTGTGCCGGTCATCCCCGGTACCGATGGGGTGCTGAAGGGTGAGGCCGACGGCTTGAAACTGGCGCGCAAGTTCGGCTATCCAGTGATGATCAAAGCCTCCGCAGGCGGCGGTGGGCGCGGCATCCGCATCTGCCATAATGATGAAGATTTGATCCGCAATATGCCGCTGGCGCAGGCAGAAGCGCAAGGAGCCTTCGGGAATCCCGAAGTCTATCTGGAGAAGTTCATCGACAAGCCACGCCATATTGAAGTGCAGATTATGGCGGATGAGCACGGCAATGTCGTCCATCTGGGTGAGCGTGATTGCACAGTGCAGAAGAAGTCACACCAGAAATTGCTGGAAGAGTCTCCCTCCGTCGCCATTACCCCGCAGCAACGGCAGAAGATCGGCGACGCAGCGGTGAAGGCGGCAAAGGCAATAGGCTACGTCAGCGCTGGCACCATGGAGTTCCTCCTCGATGCGCAAGGAAAACTGTATTTCATGGAGATCAACACCCGTATTCAGGTTGAGCATTGTGTAACCGAGATGGTCACCGGCCTTGACTTGCTGAAAATGCAGATTCTGGTGGCTGCCGGTGAGAAATTACCGTGGACACAACGGGAGATCAAGCTCTCTGGCCACGCTATCGAATGTCGTATCAATGCGGAAGACCCAGCACGCAATATGATGGCCTGCGCCGGCATGGTGAAACGCTTTGTCGCCCCAGGTGGCCCGGGCGTACGTGTTGATACCCACATCTATTCCGGGTATGAAGTGCCGCCGTTCTACGATTCCCTCCTCGCCAAGATCATCTGCTGGGGGCAGGATCGCCCGGAGGCGATTGCCCGCATGAAGCGAGCGCTACGGGAAACGGTAGTGGAAGGTTTGCCGACCACCATCCCGCTCTTCCTGCAGATACTGGAAGACGAAGAGTTTATCCGTGGCGAGATCAACACCGACTTCGTCCCGCGCAAATTTCACACGTGAAAATAGTTCCTAGTTTCTAGTTCCTGGTTTTCAGTAACTATTTCCTACTTCCTATTTTCTATTTTCTACACAGTGATACTATAAGGTTGAAAATGGATAAAAAACAACGGCATCTGGGGCGCGAACTCGCGCTTCAGTGGCTCTTTCAAATAGATATGGCACGCCAGAAACCAGAGATGGTGCTGGAGGAGGTGCCGGATGAGATGGAAGAGTGGTTCGAGCAAACGATAACCACGCAGGAAGAAGCGCTGGAGTTCGCCCGTAAACTGGTAAATGGTGTCATCCAGGAGCGACGGCAGATTGATGAAGTCATCTGTCGTTTTGCTAAAGGGTGGTCTATTGACCGGATGGCAGGAGTAGAGCGCAACGTGCTCCGCCTGGCGATCTATGAGATTCACGAAGTCCCCGACATTCCCATCAGCGTCACCGCCAACGAGGCGGTAGAAGTGACGAAACGCTACGGTGCCGAAGAGTCCGCCAAATTCGTCAACGGCATCCTCGGCAGCTTCATCCGCTCGCTGGAAATACCAGAGGGTGAGGAAAAAACAGGGGAGTAGGGGCCGGAATACAAATTTTCTACAGCTTTCTATTGGTTAATCGTGGCATAGCCTGTCCATCATCGCCCTGATATTTACGCCGTGGCACCGCAGAGAGGTTATCCTCTGCCGTTTTAATTCACAGGATAGAAGGATAATTAGGATAAAAAGACCCAATCAGTATTATCCGGTGAAGCAAATACCCTCCCCGTTATCCTAGCTATCCTTCAATCCTGTGAATTAAAGCATTAGGCCAGAATGCCATGCAACGCTACCCTTACAGGACAGATAATTGCTCTGGGTTGCGCGGAATCTACGTTATGAGTTTCGTTTTTAGTTACCTGCATCCATATACTTGTGGTTAGCGAAAACAATCCTACAAAACCACAAAAGCACGAAGAGAGTTATTTCTCTTCGTGCCTTCGTGTTTTCGTGGTTCAAATATTACGAACTATACCGCCGCCAGCGCCTGGTCGAGGTCGGCGATGATGTCTTGCACGTCCTCGATACCTACCGAAAGGCGGATGAAGTCGGGGGTAACCCCGCTGGATAGCTGCTGCTCACTCGACAACTGCTGATGCGTGGTGCTTGCCGGGTGGATGATCGACGTCTTGGCGTCACCGATATTGGCCAGGTGCGACGCGAGTTTGACGTTACGGATCACGGTCTTGCCCGCTTCCAATCCGCCTTTGACGCCGAAGCCGATCAGCCCGCCGAAACCGTGGCGGAAGTAACGCTTCGCCAGGTCGGCGGAGGGGTGCGTAGCCAGGCCGGGGTAGTTCACCCAGCTCACCTTCGGGTGGTTCACCAGGTATTCCGCCACCTTGGCGGCGTTGTCGCTGTGGCGTTGCACGCGCAGGCCCAGCGTCTCCACCCCCTGCAAAATGAGGAAACTATTGGTGGGGCTGATGGCCGGGCCCAGGTCGCGCAGGAAGTTTACGCGTGCCTGCAGGATGTAGCTCAGGCTCTTCAGCGGCTCGGGCAGGTTCCACCAGATCATGCCATGATAGCTTTTATCTGGCTCGGTGAAGC
>JBBRXO010000064.1:0-16377 GCA_038248345.1 Armatimonadota bacterium
GGGCAAATCAGTCAATAGTAGCCATTCTAACGGCTCAATTCCTGCAGCTGGTGCCTCTTCACGCACCATTACGGCGTGTACGGTTACTTCAGGCAGTTTTTTGCCCTTCCTATATGGCGCACGCAAGGTTATTTCCGCAGAGCGGGCGGTGAGTTCCACGCGACGCCCGGGGCGTCCACCTCTGGCGGGTATATCAATGATAGATGGCATGAAGTGGACAGTCCCAACCGGGTACTATCAACGAAAACAGGAGCAACTATGGAGGGCCGGACTATTGAATAAGCCGGATGCGGTACGCGAGGACAGTCCCCGACTGTCCGGTGGGTTAGCATAGCGCCACACCAATGGCGTACCAGTACGACAATAGAGTGACGCCACAACTGTAGTTACTTCCTATAATGGAGGAACATGTCATGATATTACCGCAAAACCGAGGTGGACTCGGGAGGATTAAATGAAAGATCAAGCTCAAGGTTGCGCGACGGACACGTTGAAGGGACTCACCTCGGCGGAGGCGGCCGATCGTTTGTTGCGCGATGGGCCGAATGAACTGCCCTCGGCAAAGCCACGCACGATATTCCAAATCGCCTTCGAGGTGATACGCGAGCCGATGTTCCTGCTCTTGCTGGGCGGTGGCGCTATCTATCTGATACTGGGAGACCTGCAGGAGGCATTATTGCTGCTGGCGTTCGTCTTCGTCATCATCGGTATCACGCTATACCAGGAACGCAAGACCGAGAACGCGTTGCAGGCACTGAAAGACCTATCCAGCCCGCGTGCCCGTGTTATTCGTGACGGGGAGGCTACCTACATCCCCGGGCGTGAGGTAGTGCACGGGGATGCTGTACTGGTAGCGGAAGGTGATCGCATCCCCGCCGATGGGGCGGTGTGCGCATCCACCAATCTTTCGATTGACGAGTCGCTACTCACCGGTGAATCAGTACCGGTGCGCAAACGTCTGTGGGACGGCGTGACAGAAATGGGACGCCCGGGCGGGGATGATGAGCCGTTCGTTTACTCCGGCACACTGGTGGTGCAGGGGCAAGCGACCATCGAAATTATGCGCACTGGCCTCCTCACCGAGATGGGCAAAATCGGCAAATCGCTATCGGAGTTGGAACCAGAGAAGACTAATCTGCAAAAACAAACCAACAAACTGGTGATGACGCTGGCCATTATCGGGCTAGCCTTGAGTATCATCGTGGTGTTGATCTATGGATTCTTCCGCCATGATTGGCTACATGGCGTTCTCGCCGGTATCGCGCTGGCCATGGCCATCCTGCCGGAAGAGTTCCCGGTGGTGCTGACGATCTTCCTGGCATTGGGGGCCTGGCGCATCTCGCGCCGGCAGGTGCTGGCGCGCCGGATGCACGCAGTGGAGATCCTCGGCTCCGCCACTGTACTCTGCGTGGATAAAACTGGCACCCTTACGCTCAACCAGATGACGGTGGGCGAATTACGCGCGAATGATATAACGCTCCAGATCACCGCTGGAGAGCAGAAGGAATTGCCGGAAGCGTTGCATGAACTGGTGGAGTTCAGCATCCTCGCCAGCCAGCGCGACCCTTTTGATCCGATGGAGAAGGCGTTCCATCGTTTCGGGAATGAATATCTGGCCGCTACCGAACATCTGCACAATGATTGGGTAATCGAGCACTCCTACCCATTGTCGCAGGAACTCCTGACCATGTCGCAAGTATGGCGCTCTAATCGGCGCAAAAACTACGTCATCGCCGCCAAAGGCGCGCCGGAGGCAATAGCCGATCTCTGTCACTTCGATAAGGAACAGCTGGATGCACTGACGGTGAGCATCAACGAAATGGCGGAGCAGGGCCTGCGCGTGCTGGGGGTAGCGTGTGCCAATATCCCGGAGGGCGAGCAACTGCCGGAGGGGCAGCATGATTTCGACTTCAACTTCCTCGGCCTGGTTGGCCTCATTGATCCAGTGCGCCCCTCAGTGCCCGCGGCGATAGCGGAATGTGAGACTGCCGGTATCCGCGTGGTGATGATCACCGGTGACTACCCCGCCACCGCACGCACCATAGCCCGGCAGATCGGGCTGTTGTCGCCCGATAATTTCATGACCGGCGAGGAATTGATGCACACCGACGATGCGGTACTGGCGGAGCGAGTGAAGACGGTGAATGTCTTCGCCCGGGTGGTGCCCGAGCAAAAACTGCGTCTGGTGCAGGCGCTGCAGGCGACTGGAGAAGTGGTGGCCATGACGGGCGACGGCGTCAACGATGCGCCGGCGCTGAAAGCAGCGGACATCGGCGTAGCAATGGGCGGGCGCGGCACCGATGTGGCGCGGGAAGCCGCCGGGCTGGTGCTACTGGAAGATGATTTCTCCTCTATAGTGGCGGCGGTACGGCTAGGACGCCGCATCTACGACAACCTGCGCAAAGCGATGGCCTACATCTTCAGTATCCACGTGCCCATCGCCGGACTGTCGCTGATCCCGGTGGCGCTGGGGTGGCCGTTATTGCTGCTCCCTATCCATATCGTGCTGATGGAGTTAATCATCGACCCCGCTTGCTCCACGGTTTTCGAAGCGGAGCAGGAAGAGAAGAATGTCATGCAACGCCCCCCGCGTAACCCGCATGAGTCGGTTTTCGACCGCCGCACATTGATCGTAAGCCTGGTGCAGGGTAGCGTAGTGTTGTTGGTCTGTCTGGGTCTTTTCGTAATAGCGCAACAGTGGGAACTCGGTGAAAAGACCGCACGCACGATGGCGTTCGTCACCTTGATAATCGCCAACCTGATGCTCATCCTCACCAATGTCAGCTGGACACGTAGTCTGCTGGCGACATTACGTTCCTACAATAGCGCTATGTGCTGGGTAGTCGGCAGCGCTGTAGCGTTAATGCTCGCTTTGCTGATGATCCCTCAACTGGCCAATCTGTTCCAGTTCGCGCATTTCAATATCGGCCAGGCCGGGATATGCCTGGGGGCCGGCATCGGCAGTGTTATCTGGTTTGAATTCGTCAAATTGTACTGGTCGCGGCGCAATATAGTTGTGTAGTCATATAAAAGCGCCACCCCGGCATAAATACCGGGGCTATCGTCATACGCCCCATGAATGGGGCTTTTTGCTTATTATGCAAAAACCACAGATATTCATTCTCCCGAAAAGCCGGATTTATCCGGCGCATGGCAATAGCCCCGTTCTTTAGGGCGGGGAGCAAGCTTGATTAATTATACCATCATTTTTCCCAACACGGGTGTTGTATTAGTCTGCGGTTCGGGAGCTGATATCGTTCCCTGTCTTTTTAGCAGGTTCAGGGTGAAAAATAGTTATGATGGCTAATTATTGCGGAAAAATGCGGGAGTTGGCAGACCCGCCAGGTACTCATCTATTTCTTTGCCATACCATCCTACCTTCTGTCCTATCCTTGTGTATCTCTCTGAATTGTGTGAATCTAAATGATAGCACAGAATGTTTTTTTGCGTTTGGAATTCTTTGCATTACAACAGCGACATTGCAATACTTCATTCTTCCTTCAACCTCAATAGATCGATAAAATATTGCAACCTCAGGATCAGATTTATCTTTATGAACTTCATCAGGATCAAGCACGACTGATGACAAACAGTGTTCAATCGAAGCAATGTCCGGATGCTTCTCCAGAAAGTGAATGCGTTGTGGTTCGGTAAGCGCAACCTCGGTGTTATTGATTATAAGTAACGCCCAATGAGCAACGCGATCTCCACGTGTATATGACCTATAGAAGTAAATTTATGAGGCAAAGGACAACACCATCTGATGTATTATATCTGATATTGTGTCCGAGTATATATACCACCTCTTTGTTTTGGATTTTGATTTTCACAACCGCTAACCATACCTTAGCTGGGAATAATGATGATAACGCCGAATTTTGGGTATACTTCGTTGCCACGCAGTATAATGATACGGATTTATAACTAATTATGCAGTTCTCACACACGCGAAAAATTGAGTGGTGGTTGCGCACGGTGGATATTGCGCTGGTGGCGATCCTGTGGGGCACTGAAGAAGTAATATAATGGTATAATAAAGTATTTGTACGTACTCTCGGAGGGAATTATGGCAAAAATTGAGGGATTTAGAATTCGTAACTTCCGCGTGTTAAATGATGTCAAATTAGGACGATTATGGAATAAACAACAATCTGACCCGTTAACAGCGATGACAGTAGTGATTGGAAAAAATGGCGCGGGCAAGAGTACCCTTTTCGATTCATTCGGTTTTTTGGCGGATTGTTTGAAAAGTGGTGTCGAAGAAGCTTGCGACGCGCGTGGTAGAGGTGGTTTTGACCGAATTCGCTCGCAAGGGCAAACAGGACCGATTGAATTTGAAATATATTACAAAGAAGATGGCAACGCTCGGCCTATTACCTATGAATTATCTATTAATATGGAGAAGACAGGGCGTCCCTATGTAGAGAAAGAACGTCTCCGACAAAGAAGGATAAATCAAAAAAGAGGGTGGCCCTTTTCATTTCTTATGCTTAATGATGGGAAAGGTATTGTGTGGAAAGGCGCTGCTGCTGGTCATCAGATAGATGAAAATGATGACTTTGACTTGGATGGCTTGCTCGACAGAATCCTCTCCGAGAAAGATTCGGAGGAGAGCAAAGAGACCGAGGTAGTGGAGCTAGCGGACAAGCGCAAACTTGGCATAGCAACGCTGGGTTCATTAAAACAGCATCCCAGGATATCAGCTTTTCACCAGTTTATTGAGGGATGGTATTTGAGCTACTTTTCTCCCAACGCGGCACGGGCATTACCGTTGGCGGGGCCACAATCGCACCTCAATCTATCTGGCGAAAATCTCGGCAATGTAGTGCAGTTTATGGAACGGCAACATCCGGTGAGTTTCAAAAAAATCCTGAAGGGGAATTTCACAGAAAATTCCCGGTATTGATAAGATCGACACCGAGAAAACTGCCGACGGGCGATTGCTGCTCCGTTTCAATGATAGAGGTTTTACCGACCCGTTTTATGCCCAGCAGATGTCCGATGGAACATTGAAGGTTTTCGCCTATCTACTGTTGTTGGCCGATCCTACTTCGCCCCCATTCATTTGTATTGAAGAGCCAGAGAATGGGTTGTACCACAAGTTATTGGAGACGCTGGCAGCCGAATTTAGAGCACATGCGGATGGGCAGAAGAATAGTTCGCAGGTATTCATTACTACTCATCTGCCCTATTTTGTAGACGCACTAGCGCCTATAGAGGTTTGGGTCATCGAAAAAGGAGCTGATGGCTTCGCCAAAAATCCAGCGGGCAAGCGATATTCCGCTCGTGCAAAACCTGGTCGATGAAGGTTTGCCATTGGGTGGTCTCTGGTATAGCGACTATATGGATGCGAGGTAGCAGGATGCATTTCGAATTTCTTATTGAAGATCAGTCGGGGAAACGCACGCTGGAAATCGTAATCCCCAAAATAATCGGAGATGCCCACACGTTCACCATTCACTCTTACAAAGGGATCGGCCACCTCCCCCAAGGTATGAACAAAGGCGGATATCCAAGCAAGCGTATCCTGCTCGACCAACTGCCCAGGTTGCTCCGCGGGTATGGTAAGTCATATGCCAGTATCCCGCATGCGGTGATTGTAGTCTGCGATCTGGATGATAAGTGCCTGAAGTTATTCCGGGAAGAACTTTTCGGGCTACTGTATTCCTGTGACCCCAGCCCAACACAAGATTCTGCATCGCTATTGAAGAGGGAGAGGCCTGGTTACTGGGTGATCTAGCGGCGATAAAACAGGCATATCCAAATGCCAAAGAAGCGCTGTTGAAGAAATATGAAAATGATGCTATTTGCGGAACCTGGGAGAAGCTGGCCGATGTGGTGACTACTGAGGGTGCAAAAAAACTGGCTGAATTATGAGGGCATTACGATCGAAAATAACAACTCACCCAGTTTCTGCTATCTCCGTGATAAGCTGCGGGAATTAGCCAGCGTCTCTCCCGGTTGACAACCCACCCAATTTCCCACAAACTAGTAGCTAACGATGCTATTCTCACATACACGCAAAATTGAATGGTGGTTGCGGGCGACGGATATTGCGTTGGTGGTGCTCCTCTGGGTAGTCGCCTTCAGCTTTCCGCGTGAGGCGTTGATGCGCGTGTTGGGGTACACCGCCGTCACGTGGCTATGCTTCATCATTGTGGTAGGAGGGCAGAACGCTCGCTACCTGCACCCTATATGGCGTATCTTTGTCTCCATGGGGCTGTCATTGGTCTTTACGGCGGCGGCGATATTGATCTGGGTCTACTCCGGCCATGACTGGTTCCTGCCGAACTCGATACTTTCATTAGAGATTATCGCGGTGGCGGGCACACTGTCACGTTTCATCATCGCGGTCATCTTCAAACGGCCTGCTATTCAGCTTATTCCGTGTCGGTTGCCGCAGGAGTTCCAACCACTGCTGCAGGAGATCGCCCTCAACCCGCAGGTGTGCCTTGAAGATCTGCTGCAAAGCGCTGACGACCCGCTGCCGCCGCGCCGCCGCGGCTACCCTATCTACCTGGGGGTTAGCGATTTACGCCTCTCGCAGCAGAAATATGATGCGCTGGCGCACCTGTTCGCGCACGTGGAGCTGGTGGATATCTGTGACCTGTATGAGAGTATCACCAGCAAAGTCGCCATTGTCCAATCGGCAGACGGCTGGCATATGCCGAAGACGCTGCGCGTGCCCTCACCGATTCGCGATATGCTGAAACGACTGGGCGACATCTTCGCCGTCGTCGTCTCCGCGCCGCTGACATTACCTGTAGTGGGGCTGGCGGCGCTGGCGATTAAGATTACCTCGCCCGGTCCGGTCTTCTTCCGCCAGGCGCGCGTGGGACGCTATGGTATCCCCTTTGAGATTATTAAATTACGCACTATGGACAGGCGGGCGGAGGTGTCCGGGCGCAAGTGGGCGGGCTCCAGCGATCCGCGTATCACGCCGCTGGGACGTTTCCTGCGCTTCACCGCTATCGATGAGCTGCCGCAATTGTGGAATGTCTTGTGCGGCGAGATGAGCTTGATCGGCCCGCGCCCCGAGGTGCCGGAGCTGGTGGCGCAACTGGAGCAACAGGTACCCTTCTACAGCGCGCGCCTGCTGGCCTTGCCCGGGTTATCCGGCTGGGCACAGCTACACCAGGGGGGCGACGCCAACATCGAGGATGTGGCGCACAAAGTGCGTTACGACCTGTTCTACCTGCAATATATGAATTTCCTCTTCGATTGCCGCATCTTCTTTGCGACTATCCAGATGCTGCTGCACCTGGCCAAGCCCCGCGTGCGCGGCGCAGCGCCTGCTACCCCCAAAGAATAACGTCCCTCTTCTCCATGTGAAAAGAGGGACGTTATGTCGCAGTCTTATCTATTGGCTAGTAAGTTCCCAGTTTCAGCCCTTTTTCGATAAAGTAGCAATAGGTGGCGTAATCCACCGTCGCGGGCACCGAGTGGTCGGTATGCAGCACATAGCCATATCCCTGCATCAGCGTGGGGATTTTAGCTTCCAGTTCGGCGGCGATAATCGCGCGGTCGTTCGTGCTGAGGGTGCGGATATCAATGCCGCCGATCAAGGACAGGCGATCACCAAATTGCTTGTGGATACGCAGTGGATCCATTCCCGCTTTCACTTCAATCACTTGGAGGGCATCAATTCCGGCTTCCAGCATTGCGGGCAGTAACGGCTCGATAAACCCACAGGAGTGCATCACTACCGGCAAATTGCGGCTGTGTGCGAAGTCGATGGTCTTGATATGCCCCGGCTGCACGATCTCTTTATACATATTCGGCGACATGAAGGGGCGTTCTTTGAAGCCCATATCCTCATAGTACCAAATTCCATCCGGCTCACCTTCTTCGGCAAAGAGCATCTCCTGTAAGTTGACGGATAACTCGGCAAATGTGTTGACCATGTCCTGAACCCATTCTGGATCTTCTGCCATACCCATCAGCATATATTCATGCCCGCAAACCGGATGCATCAGCTCAAATACGTTGACACCACCCCAGAAGAAGAAACGTCCGGCAGCTGCAGCTTTACTCTTCGCGTCGCGATAATGCTCGAAGTTGATGCGGCGGCGGTCGGCGGTGAGCTTCGGTTTGATCAGCTCTTCCCACCCCTCGCGATCTTTCACGGTGAAGTCCACATGCTCCGGCGTCGTGTCATGCTGTTTGTGACGGCGCAGGATAGCGCCGTTGCCATCTTTAACTAGGATCGTCTCGTCAGTCTCTTCCAGCGTTTCTGGCTGGAAATCAAGGTCGGCGACCATATTCAGCGGCCAGCTGCTCTGGCAGTCAAAGCCAAAATGATCATCCAGCGACTCACCGGGTTGAATATGCCCGGCGGCGGTCCAGGCACTCTGGGTATCATCCCAAAAATGCTCATACAGTCCAATACGGTCAACAGGTTGCCGCTTCAATATCCGGGCGAAGCGTTCTCGCCCACTCATGGTTGATGAAGTTAATGCCATCGTATTTACTCCTTGATCTTTTTTGTTTCTTTCGCCTTGCGGGCGGTGGTTCCTTTTTCTGGGATTATTTCTGTTCTACTCCCGCCGCACGATAGAGGGCTGCGATCTCGGTGGGGGTCACGTCGCGCCATTGGCCTTCGGGCAGGTTGCCCAGGGTGAGCGGGCCGACGCGGACACGGCGCAGCCGCACCACCGGGTGGCCTATCGCCAGACACATACGGCGGATCTGCCGCTTGCGACCCTCGTGGATAACCAGTTCCAATATAGTAGTACGACCCCGGTACTCCAGGCGGCGCACCTGGGCGGGGGCGGTCATGCCATCATCCAGTTCCACGCCTTCGCGGAGCTTGGTCAGCGCATCCTCATTGGGCATCCCCTCCACCATGGCATCATAGACTTTGTTTACGTGATGCTTGGGGTGGGTGAGTGCGTAAGTGAGTGCCCCCTCATTGGTGAGTAGTAGCAGCCCCGTGGTGTCTTTATCCAGCCGCCCCACCGGGTGGAGGCCGGGGATCTCCGGCACCAGCGTCATCACGGTGTCGCGTGCCTGAGGGTCAGTGACGGTGCTGATGCAGCCCTCGGGCTTGTGCAGCATGATTGTGCGGAGTTCGGGTTTGGATATTACCACGCCATCCACGGCGATAATATCTACCACCGGGTCTACCTGTAAACCGAGTAGCGAAACCTTCTCGCCATTTACCGAGACTCTACCTTCGAGTATTAGTACTTCCGCCTGGCGGCGTGAAGCTACGCCGGCGGCGGCGAGCACTTTTTGAACACGTTCCATATATTTTCCCTGCTAGTAACAGTGTCAGCATTGATAGTAAAGTTAATCCCAGAGCACGCAACGCGCGTATCCCGGTAGAGATAGGGGTTATCCCCATTGATACTACCGGGGCAGTAGCGATCACTTTGCCATCGCGGCGCAGTTCGCATGTCCCGGCATCTTCCCCTGGCGCCACTGGCGCGCTAAGTTTTTTTGCTGTTACCGATATTGTATCATTCGCCGCGGTGCCGTATATCGCCTTTAATATCGGCGCACCGAGTAATGCGGTGACGGTCACCGGCGTTGTGCGGGTGGCGCCCAACGCTACCGGCGCCTCGCCCACCTGCTGCCCTACGGCGGCAAATGTCTTCCAGTCATAATGCGAGAAGCCATAGCTGAAGAGCGTCTGCGCCTCGCGGTACATATCCGGGCTGTTGAGTACGACGGAGATAAGTTGAAAATCACCGCGTGAGGCGGAGCTGACGTAGCATTTGCCGGATTCATTCACGAAGCCAGTCTTTACCCCGTCAATTATCGCATCGGGGAAACCCGGTACGGTGGTGGTTAGCAATTTGTTGTGGTTCGGGGTGTATATCTGCCCACGGGGGATGCAGTTGATCATCAACGGCTTGCGGCCCAGGGCCACGTACTGTTTAATCACCGGGTAATTCAGCATCGCATAGCGGGTCATCAAGGCCAAGTCACGCGCACTGCTATAATGTCCGCCGCCATCTTTTTTCTCATTAGTGAGGCCATGGGGGTTGATAAAACGCGTGTGGTTCAGCCCCAGCTCTTTAGCTTTGGCATTCATCTGTTCAACGAATTTCGCTTCACTGCCCGAGACGAACTCCGCCGCGGCCACCGTGGCCTCGTTGGAGGAGACGAGTAATGCGCCCTTCAGCAGATCATCCAGTGTCACCCGGTCACCCTCAGCCAGCCAACTGCTGCCGCCGGTGCTGGCCGCGTTGTGGCTCACCGTCACCAGCTGGTTCATGCGGCCAATCTCATTATCGAGGATCACCATCGCGGTCATGATCTTGGTGGTACTGGCCATGGGGAGTGATTGATCAGCATTCTTCTGCCAGAGTACAACCCCGGAGCGACAATCAATGAGGATACCACCGATGGCTCCTATCAAAGGCTCACCGGTGGCGGAAAGAGTGGGAGCTGGCTGCACCGGGGCGGCAACAACCGCCCGATGTTTCACCGGAGCTTTGCGACCCCAAACAGGGAACATAAGCAAGCAGACAGCGATAATTACTAATGCTAAACGAGCCATCAGCCCTATTCTAACCTGTTATTAACCATATGCCAAGAGGGTAATTAGTTTGATGATCCGATTGTCTACCGGACCGGGCCGGTGACCTACCTGTACTCATCCAACCGCTTGGCCCCGACGGTGGGGCGCCAGCGATTATGGAGCCAGAGCCATTGATCGGGGGTCGCACTTATTTTTTCGCTGATGACATCAATTATCTGCTGCGTCCAGTGGTGGATAGAGTAGTCTTTATTCGCACTTTTTTCCAGCACTATCTCCGGGCTGAACTTCATTATAAAGCTGTCGTCGGGCTGGCGGTAACTGAAGACCGGCACCACTGCGGCACCGGTGAGCCAGGCGATAGCGGCGGGGCCGGGGGCGGCCATAGCGGGGTGGCCCATAAAATTCACTAGCAGGCCATCGCAGTCGTGTTGATCGGGCAATATCGCCAGCACACGATTTTGCTTGAGGCCACGCACGGCGGGCAGAATGGAGTTACGTGGATAGCTGCGCTGCACGGTGCTTTTGCGGATTTCACGGAGCAGGTCGGCGGTGGCAGGCAACTCCGGGTCGCGTGCAATCGCGTCTATCGGGTAGCCCAGGGTGATTAGTTTTGCCCCCAGTAACTCCCAGTTGCCGAAATGCGCGGAGATGAGCAGCACGCCCTTACCCTTCGCTAGCGCGGTATCCAGATGTCCAAGTCCCTCCAATACACTGCAATCGGCAATGGCTTGCGGTGTCATACGGGGGATACAGAGAAACTCCGCCACTGTTTTGCCGAAATTGATAAAGACGCGGCGCTCCAGTGCGACCCGCTCCGATTGCGGCATAGCGGGGTAAATTACATCGAAGTTTGTCTTCACATCGCGGCGCGAGCGTTTAGAAATCCGCCGAAAGAAGAGCCCCAGCCCCGCTCCCACCGTCTCCATCGCCCGATGTGGCAATATTCGCAGTATGCCGATGACCAGCTTGATCAGCCAGTATCCCGCTAATCGCTCCAGCATCTTCATCGGCTTCACGCGCACCTTCGCCGGGGCACATTCATTGCCTTCAATTGTCATAAATAGCATTTAAGTTTGTACTTCTAATCCTGTATCTGTCAAAATTGTACGCTAACAGTATGATAACATTAAATAGTTCCAAGTTCCAAGGCATTGCTTGGAAAGTTGATCCAACGTGGGTTCTGCCCACAACTCAAGATAAATATTTGTCCCGCAAGCAATCGTGGCATGGGCGTCTCGCCTATGAGAACGGGCAGATAGCGGAAGTTATTATTGAATCAAAAGCGCCCTTCAGGGTGGAGTGAAGGATCGTAACCCCGTTCTCATGGGCGGGACGCCCATGCCACGAACGAAACTACCCCATCCCCCGGAACACCTGATACCCCAGCACGCAGGCGTAGCCGAAAAGAGAGACGGCGATTATCACTAACACGATGATCACCCAGATCGGTGTGCCCGCACGCTCGTGCTCCTGCAGGATAGCTTTACATTCCGGGCACACCAGCACATCATTGGGGTAATCTACGTCACAATGACCACAGTGATTCATCTTTGCCATGCTATCTCCTACTCGCGCAGTAGCGTATCATTATTATTGTGGGTATGTGTCCCCCAGATTACTTCGCCGGTAATTTTGTCGGTGGTCAGCGCTGTTACGCTCATTTCGGCGACGACGTAATTGCCGCGTATCACGGCCACGGTATCGCCAGAGCGGATATTACCGCTGGGGCGAGCGAGGGTGACCGGGAATACGTGGTGTATCGGGCCGCGCACATCGACGATCTCCCCGAACGCACGGGCTATCCGCTGAATCGCCAGCCCCTCCAGGGTACCCTCGATATTAGTTTTTTTGCCGTCGCGCAATAAGCGTGTCGCGGCAGCATTGCCGAGCTGCTGCTCCGCTTGCCATGGAACTACCGTACTACTCTGGGCGGAGGCGTTGCACACTCCGGTGAAACCAGTGTTGATCTCACGCCAAGTGAGGACGGCGCTGACAGCCGTACCACTCGCACGAGTAAAGCTACTGGCGTTCCCCGCGGGGATTTCATGTAACGCTAGCGTCACGGCATATCCGGGTATGGTGTCCAGCATCCGCACTTGCACCGGCCCAGCGGAGATATCTGCCACGGATGCTGGCGGGGCAGTGGACTTGCCCGGAGGCCCGGGAGTGGTCGGTTTGGAATTATTCACGGGCGCTTTCACTTTTGCCGCCAGTGGGATGGAAAAAACGCTGCTCCCGGGGGTGGATAATGCGCGACCATCGCTGTAGGTAGTCAGCAGATAGGCCAGGTAGTCCCTCGCCCACCCGCGCGCATGTTGGGCAGAGGGGTCTAACTCAATGGTGATGTTATAGGGTGTTGGAATAATGTCAACCGGATGAGCGATGACATCATCGGCTACCTGATTAATATGTTTCAGTCGATTTCCGCTGTCCGGGTGACTGGAAAACCAGCCAATAACCGGCACCGAAGCATCCCCTTTACCATAACGGTCGATGAGGCGCTGCATGGCTTTTCCGGCAAGTTTCGGATCATAACCCAATTGCGCCATCAGGCGCACACCGCCCGCATCGGACGAATTTTCATCTTCACGGCTGTAATGCCCCTGGGTGAGAGCACCCGCCACCGAAGCTCCGGTGGTGATGTCGTCAGTGCTGCCGCCCAGCGCTGCTACCAGCACTGCCCCCAGGGCCATCCCGGTAGTCGTCTGGTTCGCCTGCTTCTCTCCATGATGCTCACGCACATGGATGACCTCATGCCCCATCACATAGGCTAACTCTTCGTCGGTGACTTCAGTTGCCATGCGGCTGGTGATGTAGATACGCCCGTCGGGCAAGGCGAAGGCATTCAACTCTTTATCATTGATGATCTTAAAGACCAGATTATTCAATCCGGTGGCCAGCTTCAGCCGCTGACCGATCATCTGCACCCGGTAGTTGGCCGCCAAGTCAGGATAAAGGCCAGTAACCTCCAGCTCCGCATTGGTCTGGGCGAAAGCGGCGCCAGCCATCAACAGCAAGGTCGCTATTACTAGCGATAGCAGTAGTTTTTTCATCGATTGCTCCTCCTTCGGAATAGTTCCAAGTTCCAAATTCCAAGCCGGCACCCCGGCATAAATACCGGGGTGGCATGGAGATACGTCATCAATTATTCATCTCCAAGTAATGGAGCCAACTCCATTACTGATTCCTTCATTTTCCGCAGGAGTATCGTTTTTAGTTCCCGTCCTGTTCGCCCAGCCGTTCACGACTGGCCCCACAAGAACGACTTGTCACTAAAAACGATACTCCTGTCATTTTCCTGCACTCTCGACATCTTCCACCGAGATCATCCCGCCTGGTCCGGTGCCGATGAGTACTGTCAGGTCTACGCCTAGTTCACGCGCCCGGCGTCGGGCCGCGGGTGTCGCCCGCACCGGCCCACCAGTGGGCGCGGCGGCGGGGGCCGCTACTTCCATCCCGGTGGCCTGGTAGAGCGCATTCAAGGCATTATCCCGTGCGCTTGCCAACTCAGCATTGCGCGCCCGCAGGTCAGCCAGGTCGGTCAATTGTTCCCCGGCATCCCCCACCACCGCCAGCGCTGATCCCACCGGGGAGACGCTTTTCTCGGCAATGAGAATAGCCAGTACCGTGCCCGCCACCGGGCTGGCGAATTCATAAGCCACTTTGTCGGTTATCAGTTCCGCTATCGGCTGCTCCGCTGTCACTACATCACCCTCGGCCACCGCCCAGCGGCCGATAGTCGCTTCTTCCATCTCTGGGTAGAGCGCAGTTAATTCTACTACATGTGCCATAATATTTGCCTTCCATTTTGGATTATTTTTCTAACAATTGTCGTATTTGTGCGCCATTCACACTTCTACAGATTTTTCCAGCGCCTTGCGTAATTTCGTAGGGGATACGCTATTTATAATCTCAACTTTGCCCAAGCCAACGGGGAGGATGAAACGCGGAACGCCTTTGACGGCTTTTTTGTCGGTCTCCATCAAGCTCATCAACACCGCCGGATCGGACTTGGGCAGGTTGGTTGGCAGATTGATACGCTCGAGCAGACGAATGAGACGGTGAACTTCGCTGGCGCTGAACATACCCAGCTCGTGTGCCAAGCGGGCCGCCACCACCATTCCGATAGCGACTGCTTCGCCATGCGTGTAACGATCGTAGGAGGTTTGCGTCTCTACGGCATGGGCCACGGTATGTCCGAAGTTGAGGATGGCGCGCAGTCCACCTTCGGTCTCGTCGGCAGCCACCACGTGCGCCTTGATCTGGCAACTACGCCGAACCACATGCTGCACGGCGGCGGTATCCAGCCGCATGATGAGGTCGATATTCTCCTCCAGATAAGAGAAGAAATCCTTGTCCCAGATCACCCCGTATTTGACTACCTCGGCCATGCCGGTGCGCATTTCCCGTGCGGGCAGGCTACGCAAGACCGTGGGATCCGCCAGCACCGCCAACGGTTGCAGAAAAGCGCCCACCATATTCTTGCCCATGGGGTGATTAACGCCAACTTTGCCGCCGATAGCGGAATCAACCTGTGCCAACAAGCTGGTAGGTAGTTGCACGAAACGTACACCGCGCTGGTAAGTAGCAGCTACGAAGCCCGCAAGGTCACCGACGACGCCACCACCCAGTGCGATGATCACCGCCTGTCTATCCACCTTACGCTGGATGATATCGCCATAAAGACGCGAAGCGGTGCTGATGCTTTTATAGCGCTCGCCCGCCGGGAAGCATAGTGTATTGTGCGGAATATTGACGGCGTCTAATGCCGTTCGTACACTATCGCCATAGCGCCGATCAATTTCCCGCCCACTGATTATCACCGCCGAGGTTATAGGTTTTGCCTGCGCACACAGTATCCCGCCTAATTCAGCATAACAGCCGGGTGCAATCTTGATATCGTAGCTGCGGTCACCCAGGTTCACGCGTACCCGCGTCATCCAGTCGATGATCTCAGTTACCACGGCGTCTGGCGTCAGGCAGGTAGTATCAATCTGCACATCAGCCTGGGCGTAGCAGGAGCCACGCGCTTCCAGTAAGCCGCGCACCTTTTCTTCCGGGTCTTCTACCTCTAATAATGGACGGACGCCGGATTGTGCCTGCACCCGCTGGCAGATTACGCGTGCGTCCGCTGTCAGGCACACCAACGGGCCTGCGCGGCGCGCACGCGTCATATTCAGCGGATCCAGCAAGGCCCCACCGCCCAGCGCTTCCACCGATTCACCGAGGTGCAGTAATTTCACGAGCGCTTTTGCTTCACGTGCCCGAAACCCCTTTTCACCCTCTTCACTGAAGATCTGCTTGATGGTTTTGCCCGCGGTATGTTCAATCTCCGTGTCCAGATCCGCGAAAGGCAGGCTCAAATGTTCCGCGAGTATACGCCCCACGGTACTTTTACCGGTGCCCATGAAGCCGGCCAAAATGATGTGCGTCATTTTTGTGCCACCTCCACTCGCGCTATGATCTCCGCCAGTTGATCTCCGCCATACTGGGCGATTATTTGGGCGGCTAACGTGTACGCCACCATCGCCTCGGCCACGACGCCGGCGGCGGCGACCGCGCAGACATCGGAGCGTTCCGAATGTGCGGCAACTGCTTCTCCAGTAGCCAGGTCTACAGTAGGCAACGGCTTCACCAGCGTGGAGATAGGCTTCATCACAGCCTGCAATAGCAGCGGCTCTCCGTTAGTCATACCGCCTTCCAGCCCCCCGGCATTATTCGTTTTGCGCATGATCCCCGCCGTACCCGGGTACATGGCATCATGCACCTGCGAGCCGGGCAACTCTGCAACCCCGAACCCCATGCCAAACTCGACACCTTTGATAGCAGGGATGCTTAGCACTGCACTTGCCAGGATACCATCGAGACGACGATCCCAGTGGACATGA
>JBBRXO010000065.1:0-16127 GCA_038248345.1 Armatimonadota bacterium
GAATATTTCGCAAACTGGTAGGGGCACATGGCATGTGCCCTTGATACAGGGTACGGAGGACATGACCAATGGAAGGTATGGTTACGACGTGGGCACAAGGCTTGTGCCCACGTCGTAACCATACCTTCAATTGGTCATGTCCTCCGTACCCTGTATCAAGGGCACATGCCATGTGCCCCTACAAGTTTGCGAAATATTCGTTGCGGGTATATCATGAGGACATGAGTAAGAAGCAAGTAAAAGACGAGGATGAGGGGTTGATCAGCCACCTCATGGAACTCCAGAAAAGGCTTGGCCTTATCTTGCTGGCAATTACCTTGGGGTCAATTGTCGGGTGGATTGTTTTCCCCTATGCATATGAACTGCTGGCGGGGCCGCTGCTGGAGATCGTAAAATCGAAGAATGGGCGGATATTCACAATGCAACCTGGCGAAGCGTTCTTCACCCAGGGAAAGTTGGCGATTGTCATTGGCCTAATTCTCGCCTCACCGGTAGTGATCTGGCAATTGTGGACGTTCGTCAAACCGGGCTTGCTGCCGGAAGAACGGAAAGCGATATCGCCTATTATTCCGGCCATCAGTTTCCTCTTTATCCTAGGAGCATATATCGCCCACCTGATGATGCCCAACATCGCCCACTTCTTCCTCTCCTTCGTACCGGCAGGCGTCTATTCAGATATTGACTACCAGAATTCCTTGAACTTCCCGATGAAGTTGATGCTTACCTTCGGAGTGGCTTTCCAGCTCCCGGTGATACTCATCGGTCTCATCGCATTCCGTATGCTTACCCCCAAAATATTATTGCAACAATGGCGCTTTGCCATCGTGGGTATCGCGGTATTGGCCGCCATAATCACGCCTGATCCGTTCAATATGACCTTATTAATGCTGCCGCTCGTATTCCTCTATCTACTCACCGTCATGGTAGCATTCTGGATAGAAAAGCGCCGCAATAAAAACGAAGTTGTGACCGAAGACGAAGATAAGATATTATAGAAGCAGAATAGGCAGAATATGTAAGGGGGAAAAGATGATCAGCAACGAAATATTGGTGGAAGTTGTTCGAGTAGAGCAGAGTAAATGTCAGCAGCCCGGTGACACTTTCATCATCGGAAAGAGGACTCCCAGCGGAATGTGTTGCCGGGCATTCCACGCAATATATCCCAGCGTGGTGGCGATGCGCTTTTCAGAAACATGTGCCTGGGAGGAAGATGGCCATATGGATGTTACCTGCCCAGACGGGTTTGTAACTTACCGGCTGAAAAGGAATATCTAATAGCAATGTGGGGCGCATGATATGCGCCCCACATTTATTTCTCACTATTCCTCGTCCGTAGCTTCTACAACTCGTGCCGGCAATTCCAACCGGTTCCTGATCTCAGGATTGGGCTTGTAGAGCAGGAAGGTAAAGCCTACCTTCCCCGCCATGTAGCTATCCGTCTGCTCCGCCAGCTGTGCAGCGACATCCGGCAAGGTGGCGGGTGCTGTTTTCAATACGCGCACTTTCAATAGTTCCCGTGTGCGGAAGGCGTCCAGGGTAACGGTGACACACTCTTCGCTCACCCCTTCTTTGCCCACATGCACCACCGGGTCGAGCAATTGCCCGCGTCCCCGGAGATAAGTTTTCTGTTTTCCCGTCAATTCCATCCGGTCAATTACCTCACTTTTCATCGGTATTAATTGTAGCATAAAATGACGATGTGGGGGGTATGAGCTTGGGGCGTAACCAGGAGTATCGTTTTTACCTAACCCCTCGGCCCTCTTCCCGGCGCGGGAAGGGGGTATCCAAACGAATGATTACGCTTTCCCGTGAGGTAATTGCAAAACCTCATTTAAGTTTGTCATGGGCAACGCCCAAGGGATATAATGGCAAAGAAAGACCCAGCCCTGTAAGGGCGACATAACAAGGATTAATCTGCCGCCCTTTCAGGGCTTGGCAGTTTTTGATACCCTTTACCCTGGGCGTTGCCCAGGGCTACAACATACGAGCCTTTCGGGCCGGACTTTTTCCGCCCAAAGGTAGTCCGCGTAGGCGGTCTACATCACCGGGACAACACCCAGAATCCCGGTTTTGGCGGTTCCTGTTGGCTCTGGCGCTAATTTCAACGTCACTGGCACTGTATTCTCAACGCCATTCTCGCCACGCAATACGACAAAAATATCGCGGTCCTGCGTTTTTTCATACTCGTGTCCTACCAACTCTTCTATGGCATACGGATCGTAGCCGATCATCTTTTCCTCGGGCATAGCGAAGACACCTTTACCGATCTCCTCTAGCTTGATTGTCTTTAAGGTCAATTTATTGTCCTTCATCCTCGGCGCCATAATCAATACAGACTTCACCGGAATTTCTGGTTTCACAGTCACTGTGAAGAGCGCTTTCTGGTTGATAGATAATCCTGCCAGGTCTCCACCCTCCATTCTCCCGGTAGGAGTGTTATTCACCGTCGCCACCGTCGCCGCCACATCCAACTGCGGTACCATGGTATGCCAGTACGCCGTCATGCCCAGGCTGATAACTACACAATAAAGGGCGAACCACGCCAGCTGTTTCGGTGATCCCTGCATGATCTTCATCAGCCAACTCACTGCAAAATATCCACTCACCGCAGCGGCGATAAAACCTGCCGCCAGTGCAGCATTTGATATAGTGCCCCCACCGTGCAGCAATGCGCCGGATTTCACCACCCCGGCCGCCAGAATCACCGGCACGGAGAGCAGAAAGGAGAAGCGCGGCGCCGTCTCACGATCCATACCGGAGAGCAGACCGCCAGAGATAGTAGCGCCAGAGCGGCTGATTCCGGGGAAGAGCGCACATGCCTGGAAGAAGCCCACAATTAACGCGTCTTTCCACGTCAATTCTTCGATCTTTCGCGTGCCCTCTTTGCGGCGCGAGATCCAGAAAAGCAGCGCGGCAGTCACTAGCAGCATAATGGCAGTATCGGGGAAGTTCTCGAAACGCGCTTCCAGAAAACCCTTCGCCTTGTAATACATCAAACCTGCCGGTAAGGTACCAATGATGAGTAACACCACTAGTCTGCTATAGACATTCTCTTTCCACGCCTGTTTCGGGCGGACAATAACTGCCCCCAACCCACCCAGCAGCATGAGGATATCTTTATAGAAGTATATCACCACCGCCAGCAAGGTTCCCCAATGCAGTATGACATCGAAGAAAACAGTATCAGATGCGGTGAGATGAATATGCAGGAAGTGATCAGCGAAGAGCAGATGCGATTTCGAACTAATCGGCAGGAACTCGGCCAGCCCCTGAACCAGCCCCATAATAAGGGCCTTGATGATCTCCATAGTTGTGAAATTCCTCTCAAATGTGACAAACAATATATCTTTTTGTCGCGAGAAGTATACCATAATTCATTTTGTAGTTGATACCTTGCCCGCTAGCCCCATGTCAATTCATTATCAAATCTGCTAAATACCGCATTGTCCCGCACTTATAGCAGGAAACGCCGCCCCGAACGCCGAACAATTCAATAACTGGATTGGCGACGGGGTAAATAACTTGTTTCTTGCAAATATTCTCAATAAACCGGTTATAGATGCAGCAGGGGTACGCCTGGGGTGGGTGGATGACCTGGTGCTGAATGAACTAGACCTATTCCCGACCGTCCACGCACTGGTGCTGGGCCGGGGTGGGCAGGGGGCACTGATCATCACCTGGGATGACGTCGCTGATTACGCCGAGAAGGTGCTGCATTTAAATGTCCCACGGGAGGAACTCCTTGATTTAGAGATGCCCGATGACGCGATTTTCCTGCGCCGCGACATCTTAGATCAGCAGGTGGTGGATATCAACGGTCGCCGCGTAGTACGCGTGAACGACCTGCAATTAAACGACATCGAAGGTGATTTACGGCTGGTAGGAGCGGATATCGGCCTCACTGGCTTGTTGCGTCGTTTGAGTCTGGAACGGCCGTCCCGTGTGCTGGCCGCCATGGTAAACGCCAAGCTCCCCGAACGAATCATCCCGTGGAACTACATCGAAGGGATCGAACGGGAGTGGACTTCCATAAAACTCAACATCAGCCACCGCCGCTTGCGCGAAATGCCCGCCATCGAAATCGCAGATATTATCGCCCAGCTTCACCCCCTGGATCGCGACCAACTCTTCACTAAAATGGATGACAGCACCCTCGCTGACGCCCTGCCCCACCTGGAAGATGGGATGCAGGTCGATGTAATCCGCGCCATGGGTGATGAACGCGCATCGGATATTATCGAGTTGATGGCCCCGGATGACGCAGCTGACGTGCTAGGTGATATGCACGAAGACGAGGCCGAGCGTATTCTGCACCTGATGGAACCAGAAGAGGCCGCGGATGTCCGCGAGCTATTGCAATACGAAGATGATACCGCGGGTGGACGCATGACTACCGAGTATATCGCCTTTGGTGATAAGCTGACGGTGGCACAAGCGATGATTGAACTGCGCGAGCAGGCGCAGGAAGCGGAAACGATATATTACCTTTATGCGATCAATGAGGCGGAAAAACTCGTCGGCGTCCTCTCCCTTCGCGATCTCCTTACTGCACCAGAGGACTCGTTGATCAGCGAGCATATTGAACGCGATGTCATCAAAGTGCATGTGGAGGATAACCAGGAAGATGTGGCGCGCATCCTCACCAAATATCACTTGCTGGCCTTGCCAGTGATAGACGATGAAAATATCTTACGTGGTATCGTTACAGCGGACGTAGTCCTCGATGTAATCCATGAAGAAAGCGAAGAGGATATCTCCCGCCTGGCCGGCGCTGTTGATGAAAGTGACGAATTAGCCTCCCCTGTTGAACAGGCCATGACCCGCTTCCCCTCTATCATCTTCGCCGGCATTGCCGGTATGGTGATGACCATATTATTAGCATACAACAATCCTGCCCACTCGCTGGTACTCTTCGCACTGCTACCGCTGTTGATCCTCCCCGGTATGCAGATCGGCGGCCTGGGAGTGGCGACTATCACTGTCTTGCTGGCAGAAGAATATGACACCGATGAGGCATTGCGCTATCTATTACAAACACAATGGGTTACGGTGTTGCTGATAGCCGTCGCCACTGCATTGGTCGGAGGGATATTCTCCCGCTTGTTTGACCCCAATGCCAACGCCCTCGGCGCTATGCTGGCGGTCTTCGCCGTGCTGGTTGCCGAGATGCTCGCTGGCTCCTTACTCCCTGTCCTGCTGCACCGCCTGCGCTGGGATCCGCTGGTAATCAGCCGGCCAGCCCTGGCCATCCTCGCCGTAGTTATCGGAGTACCGTTATTGATGTTGGTACTGTAGAAATGAACACCCGCAACGCCAAACCGAAAATCGCAGTAATCGGCCCCGGAGCGCTGGGCACGCTGTTTGCGGCGCGCTTTGCCTTGGCGAGGATCCCCACGTTATTGTTCGACCATCGAGCAGAACGGGCGCAGTTGCTCAACAAATCCGGGCTGGTCTTACGTAAAGGCGAAGTTGAGAGCCACGTCAAAGTACCAGTCACCGCCGATCCTGCCTTGTTGAAGGATGTCGAATTTGTCCTGCTGCTAGTAAAGTCGTACCAGACGGAAGACGCCGCGGCAACGCTGGCCGAACACCTGCCGGATACCGCCGCAGTGCTGACGCTGCAGAATGGCCTGGGCAATGTGGAGATCTTGCAGGCACACCTGGGATCAGATCGCGTATGGGGAGGCACCACGGCGCAGGGGGCATTGCTGGAAGAGCCGGGAGTTGTTACCGATATGGGGGATGGCCCCACGGTGATCGGCCGCCTGACGGACATGTTGGATGGCCGCACGCAATTACTTGCCCATTTATTGCTGTCTGCGGGCTTCGCCACCGCTATTACCGATGAGTTACAGGCGGCACTCTGGAACAAAGTCATCCTGAACGCTGCCATCAATCCGGTGGGCGCACTCACCCGGCTCCGCAACGGTGAGCTTGCCAGCAATGATGATACGTTGAAGATGATGACGGCCGCCGCACGCGAGGCGGCAAATATCGCGCTAAAACATGGTATTAAACTGCCAGAAACCGACTGGCGGGCGCGCCTGCTCACCGTCTGCCAGGCGACGGCAAATAACCGCAACTCGATGTTGCAAGACGTGCTGAACAACCGCCGGACAGAGATCGACGCCATCAACGGCGCCATCGTACGCATCGCCGACCAGCACCGATTAAAAGCGCCTATAAATCGCTCACTCTGGTATTTACTTAAAGGATTGGCGGGGTGAAGTAATCCTCATTTCCCATTGACACTCATTCCTTACGTTGTGTAAGGTTACAGACGGAGGCAATAATAATATGCGTATTGGAATTTGTGCTTCTTTGGATAGTATGGCGGACGCTAAAAGGGCGGGGTTTGTCTTCGGCGAATTGTCAGCGGGTACGCTTCTCCCATTCGCTGATGAAGTTGAATTTGCCCCGGTACGCGCGGAGATTCTCGCTGCGCCATTGCCGATAGAAGCCGTCAATTGTTTCATCCCGAAGCAGCTGAAAGTAACCGGGCCGGCAGTTGATTTCCCGGCACTGATCAACTACATGGAGACCATCCTGCGCCGAACAGTCGAAATCGGGGCGGAGATCATGGTCTTTGGCAGCGGCGGAGCACGCCAGGCACCAGCGGGTTTCCCATTGGAACAGGCACGGGAACAATTTCTGCATGCCGTCGGTGTCGCCGGAGATATCGGGGCTAAATATGGCGTAACAATCGCGCTGGAGCCTCTGAGCACCAGCGAGTGTAATATCTTTAACTACGTCTCGCAGGGCATTGAGTTCGTCGATTCAGTAAAAAACGCCAACGTGAAACTCCTCGCCGATATGTACCACATGGGCACACTGCGAGAGCCAGTCGCTCACATGATTGATGCCGGCGCGCGCCTGATACATATCCACATCGACACCCCCATATTGCCTGGCCTGCAAGGGGGCCGAGTATATGATTACGCGGCTTTCCTGGCCTCCTTGCAACAGGCAGGTTTCTCCGGTAGAATTTCAATTGAAGATCATTCCGATATGTTGGGTACTGCACAATCGGTAACACGAGTGGACATGTATCGCAGCATAGTTGACTATCTCATCTCACAACAAGCAAAATCTTTGGAGGATTTACTATGATCTCAACAGTAGAGTACGGCGGTTGGAAAAATTGTGTCCGACTGGCCAATGACGAAATCGAACTGATTATCACCACCGAGGTGGGGCCGCGCATCATCCGCACTGGCTTCATCAATGGCCCCAACGTGATGAAAAACTTCACCGAACAAATGGGGGGTACGGGCGAGAGCGAATGGATGATACGTGGTGGACACCGGCTGTGGAGCAGCCCCGAGGGTAAGCCACGCTCTTATGCGCTGGACAACTCCCCCGTGGAAGTTGAAGAACTCGGTGCATACGGCGTGCGCCTGACTTCCCCGGCGGAAGTAGAGAATGGCATCCAGAAAGAGGTGGAGATCACCCTGGCCGCCGGCGCAAACCAGGTCACCGTGGTACACCGAATCACTAACCTCGGCGCCTGGGATATCGAACTGGCCCCGTGGGCATTGACTGTGATGGACACCGGCGGTATCGCCATTGTGCCATTGCCGGAGAAGCGCAGCCACGCCGATTCACTCCTTCCCGACTTTCCGTTGGTGCTCTGGCCCTACACGGATATGTCTGACGCCCGTCTACGCTGGGGCAAACGCTACATCACCCTCAAACAGGACGTAACTAAAGGCCCGACAAAATTCGGCATGAGCAATGAACTTGGCTGGGTGGCCTACCTGATACACGGTACGCTGATGGTGAAGTACTTCGATTTCAACCCAGGCGCTGACTATCCCGATGGAGGCTGTAATTTTGAGACCTTCTCGAACGAAGATATGCTCGAAATTGAATCCCTCGGAGCGTTGACTATTCTGGAAACAGCGGAAACAGCGGAGCATGTCGAATCATGGCGCCTCTTTAAAGATGTTGCCGATGTAAGCACCGATGAGGAAATTGACCGCGTGGTACGCCCGCTGGTCGAAGGGTAAGAGTCGCTGGGCCTTTTATTGGCGAGTAAAAGGCCCAGTAATGCAACTATCAATCCCCAACACACGTAATTTATAATGATGATCTAAGCCCACGAGGTAAAGATGTCCCTGTCGTCCGCAGAAACGAATGAAGAGGAGCTTGTTCGCCGCATTCAGCGGGGGGACGAGGCCGCTTTTGACCAATTAATGGACGTGTGTGGACCACGGGTTTTCAGCCTGGCTTATCGCATGATCGGCAATCATGATGATGCGCAGGATGTCGCCCAGGAAGCCTTTATCCGTATCTACCGCGGTCTAAAAAAATTTGACGGGCGCGCCTCCTTCACCACCTGGATGTATCGAATTGTAACAAACGTCTGCTTGAATGAGATCCGCACCCGTAAGCGCCTGCCGGTAATGTTTGAAGATGTCATTGCCAAGGAGAATTTCACTCTCGAAGATATCCCGCAACCTGGAGAACTCCCCGAAGAAGAGGCCCTGAAGCGCGAACGGCAATAGGAGTTGCTGCGGGCGTTGAAGCAACTCCCGGAGAATAACCGTCTGCTGGTGTTACTCTATGACGTGCAGGGATTAAGCTATCAGCAAATTTCGGACACACTAGGAGTTAATGTTGGTACGGTAAAATCCCGCTTGAATCGTGCCCGCATCATGTTGCGTGAATTCGTCAAAGAAACCGGTAATACATCCACTTTACCGCCCCGAAAAGACTGAAGTTTGGCAGCCAGACCATTTTATGGTATTATTTTCTTCACACCCTGCCCGGGTGGCGGAATGGCAGACGCAACGGACTTAAAATCCGTCGGTAGTAATACCGTGCGAGTTCGACTCTCGCCCCGGGCACCAATTCTCCCCCTGAAACACCGAATTAACCCACAAAAAAACCCCGCATGACCCGATTACCGGTCATGCGGGGTTTTTTCATGCTGGCATCTATCCGACTATTAAGCCAGAACTATTCGCAGTGTCACAATGTGATATGGTGTTACGGTAACCGCCACGGTGTCACCGGCTACGCTCATCTGTGCGCTGGCATCCGGCATATCTTCCGCCATTGTTACGGCGGTGGCAGCGGCAATTGTTCCATAGCATTGCAAGCGTTCACTCGCCGTGGCGCCATTGGGGTTCCACAGCCGCACAATCAGCCCGTTGCCATCCTCTGCTGCTTTGATGGTAGATACCACCAGTGTTTTATCCAGTTGCTCCAGGTATGACTTCACCGGAGCTGCTGTCCCCTGCAGCGCCGGATACCCGGAGTCCAGGCAACCAGTTTGCCGCGTCAGCACACCTGCTTGCAGCGCCTGCAACTGCATCAATGCCGCTACCCGCGGCAATTCGCCAGCATAGGGCATCAGCGCATATTTCAGCTTGATGGTGCCCAGCTCCAGCCCATCTACCTCGCCTAAAGTACCTACGGTATTACGGAAGGAGCGGAATAGCGTCACCTGCATGGTGCGGCGCAGATCATCCACCACCCCACCCTCGTGCATGCCAGCAGCAGCGAGGAAAGCCAACCCACGATTGGCAGATCCGACTGCCTGCATACCCAGGAATGGCTTCTCGGCAATCTCTGCTTCTTGCCAGGTTTCAGTCTCCATGTCGAGAGCAATAGCACGCTCAACGAGATCAAAGGGATGGTGCGCCAGATAGGTGGTCGCTTCGACAGCATCAGTAGGCAGCAACAGCCGCAGGCGATGATCTTCCGCTGTATTTTCGATGATCGTTTCCACATCAACGACTTTGGCCCCACGCCGTAAAGTGATGTTGTGGGTAACCGGTAACTCAACCCGCTCGTTAGAACGTTTCTCAGTCCGGGAGTCGTAGCGATGCGGTACTGACAAGCGGACGGTTACCGCAAAAGTTACCTGCTCTGGCCCATCGTGCAACACCGCTAGTTGCGCTGACGCAGTGCTGGATACGATAATCTCATCGGTAACCGTCTCCCCATGGAACCATCCGTCCCCGATTTCACTGCGATCTTCCAGCATCAGCAGGTCGCTATAGGTGGCGCCAGTTAGCCTGTCAGTCAACTGTAGTGTACCGTTGCAAGCGATGGCGATTTGCAGGTATTCATTCTCGGCAACAGCAGGTCCGGTGCGCAGGGTACCCATGCGCCGTATTGGGGTAGGACAGGATTTAACTAATAACGAAGTGAAGCCCAATGCCGGTAATGCAACCTCTGCAGCTACCTGATAGCGCGTAAATACCGCCGGCCCGTGATGCACAACCCCGGCCAGGGCGAACTGTGAACGCTCACTGATATTGGGAATAATCCCCAACCGCTGATATGGTACTTCATTCCCGGCCACGTCATGCAAGGTAAATGATTTCATCCATTGCGCATTGAATCCTTCCGAGAATGCATGCGGGTAATCTTTAGGCAAATCTACAGAAAATGCGACAACTTCTCGCCGCGCCACCGGTAACGAGTTGGCTATAGTGATGGTGAACTCGTCCTTCTCTTTTGCCAGGTCAGCGAATTGGCTAGTGAGAGCGCCGAATGATTTAGCGCGAAGCTGCTGACCGAGGATACGGGCTTGATCGAAGCGATACATCATATCGCGGTGTACTTGATCGATTGAGCAACCGCAGATACTATCATGCGCATGGTTCAGCAATACATTTTCCCAGGCCAGCCGGAGGAATCTCGCCGGGATAGCAGCGGACTGCATATTCGCCAGCGCGAGGAACGGCTCCACCCAACGCTCCAGCAGTGTCTGGCAGTTATCATTGGCCTGTTTCATCTTCACTCGTGCCGAGACACAGTTGGGGATCAGCCACAGGTAACCCGCCCGAATCTTTGATGGCTCACGCAATTCTCCCTTCTTAACTGGAATATCAGTCGCAGTCGCCTCGGCGTCGGCAAAAAATGCCGGGAGTGTGGAATGACACACCGACACATTAGGAAGCTCCTCATGGATCAACTTCACTAATTGCTTGACGTTAGTGGCGGGCGGCTGGTGATCCAAAGCGTCAATCAAACACAAAGCATCACCGTTGGTTCGAGATATTTCATCCTTAATATACGAGCTTAAGCTCTCCCGTGCCTTTGCCTCTGCCTGCGGATCGATATTTCCATTTTTATCAATGCTGTCTAATGCTGAGCGAGCGCCACTAAATGCTCCATAGCCCATAATATCTTGCAGTTTGAAAGTGAATACATTACTGCCGTCCGGAGCTTGCCAGGTAAAGAATGCTGGTGTAGTGTGCTCGTTTGTACCGCGTCCGACTACACAATGCGGGAGCGCAAAGCCTTTATATATCTGTGGCATCTGCGATGGATGGCCGAACATGTCACACGTGTAGGCTACTGGCATTGCCGGTACATCCCACTCCTGACAGATGCGTTTCCCCATCAATAAATTACGTACTAATGCTTCGTCACCGGGACAGAATAGATCTGGCATAGTGAACCAGGGGCCGATAAGAATTCGCCCGTTTCGCATCAAACGTGCCAACCGCTCGCGATTTTCCGGACGTACTTCGATGTAGTCCGCCAACACGCAAGTTTGCCCGTCCAGATGGAAATAGCGAAATTCTTCCGAAGTTTCCATCATTTCCAACAATTGATCGATGATCTCCACCAGTAACAGCCGATATTCCTGCACCGGGCGGTACCACTCACGATCCCAATGGGTACCGGAAATGTAGTGCGCTGAAAAAGTTGATTCCATGTTATCCCCTCAAAATCGCCCCACTCACAAAGTTGATGAGTGGGGCTAGGCTCCAAAATATTATTTCCCCGCTAAACCTTCACCTTTCGGTGTTTTCTCGCGTGAATTGTATGCTAGCGTTGCTTGTTGTGTCAATGCTGACTAGTATCAAATTGCGCAAAATCTAAAGCGCAGGCGCCGTGACTGAAGGTGATCACGCGCCGTTGTTCCTCATACGCCGCCAGTGCCCCATTGAGTATCTCCAGCCGCTCTTTTCCGGCGGCGAATTCTTTACTGCCCGGCGCGGAGAAGCGCATCTCATCATGCAGCACTTGCCGGTAGAACTCAAAGCGCTCTGGCTTCAGGTAATACTCACGATCGAGGTAGCTACACATCTCCTGCGAGTGCTCCTCACGCACTAGAATTGAGACGCAGCCGCCCTTGCCCGCGCCGGTTAGTTTGCCGCCGAGGTAGCCGGGACCACGCTTGGCGATACTCAGGAGCAGATCAAGCTGCGGGACAGAGACGCGAAAATCAAAGGTGAGCGCATCTTGCAAGGTGTCTACCAATCCTCCCACTTCGGTACGGTATGCGTCGTATTCTGGCGAATCCGGGCTGATCTCCCCCGCCGTTACCCGCTGTTCCGCCTCCAGAAATATACGCTCCAGCGTATTGCCGATGATATTCTGCTTGAAGAAAAAACGCGCAGTGGTACGTACATGGTAGCCGCCAATGCTGCGTTTCGGCTTAGTATACAACTTCGTCACCGTCTCCGCGTCCAGATTCAATATCGTGCCCGCTTCCTCCGGGGTGATCTTCACCGGCAAAAGCATCATCAATTCCTCGATAGCCGCATTAGGCACACCGAGTATCTGCTCATTCAGGCTGCCGAATTTGCGGTAATTCGCGGCTATGCGCGCCCAATATTCCCGGTGCTCCTCCAACAATGGCGTTGCACATCCCGGCACATAGCCGAAGCGCTCCCGTACTAATGTACACAGCCAACCTTTGCCGGTGACCCCGTCACAAAGCGCCGCCTGCACCGATTCAATCAATAGTTGCAGCAGCTTGTCGCCCAGAGCCATCCAACCTTTGCGCATGTTGAAGCTCTGGTTGCCGCCCGCGCTCTTGTTCACTTCCCACAGCGAATTGGCCAATACTACATGGACGCCACGCAGGAAGGGTAGTGGCGTGGCGTGCAGCTCCGCTTGCGAATGACGGTTGTAGCTCACGCTGTTGGTTGCGTTGAGGAGAATAGTCATCTGGTCATTTGCGCCGCCATGGGTGCCCACATACCACTCCGCTTCGCCCAGCAGCCGGCAGACTTCGGATACCGTCCAGTGCGGCAGGTTTTCCTTGTTCGCCGCCCACAAGGCGAGGAAAGAGAGCACTACCACCGCGGAAGAGGAACTGGTGCCCGCACGGAATGGGACGGTGGCCGCGCCAAAGGTGATGTCCGCGCCGCATAGTTGCAGCTCCGGCATATCCCACTTCACGCGCAGATACGGGCTTAGTACATAGTTCAGCCAGTGCCCCTGCTCGCGCCCATAATATGGATAGAGCAACGAGTGATTATCCCAATTATCTTCCATGTCGGAACTGCCCGCCACCATTGTCGCCCCGACGAAACGGGCAAACTCCCCATTTATGGATAGCTGCTCCGCCGGGAAGAGCGGATTGATGTTGCCGACATTAAGCACGTCATCCTCACGGGGGGAGACGGCCACCGGGATATCACCGTCGATAGTAGTAGACATATGGTCACCATCACACATATCGAGGTATTCCAAAAAAGCGTTCAGGCGCCCGGGAGCGCGTAGCAGATAGGTAGGCCGGTTGCCCACTCGCTCGATATGGAGAGTGAGTAGCTGGATAAAACGCCGCTTCTGTGCTGCCAGGTACGCCGGATCAGTCTTTACATATATCTCCTCACCCAGGTAAGCATCCAGCGCCGGAGATTTCGAGCGTAAAATTGCCAACATATCTTCAGCAAGCAACGGTGTCATCTTCGCAACAAAAGGGGTAATCATTATATATCCAATCCTCAATAGGTGATTTCAACAACTCATTATTATGCTGGGCCTAAAGTCCCGGCTGCATGGCGCTACGCGCCGGTCGTGCGCCCGAAGGTAGTCCGCGTAGGTGGACGACTAGCATTTTAATGCCCTGCAGCCGGGATTTCAATCCCAGCGAGAAGGCAACCCATAATAATTATCATGTCAGAAAGCGCAATTCTCATCAACTCTGCAGGAAAATATTATAGCATAGGGTAGATATGCTGCCAATTAATGGGTTCTCGCAGCTCGTAAAATCACGGCTAATCTGCAGGAAAACTTGACACCGCATAAATCGGCTGGTAAACTTCAGCTATTCTGTCGAAACAGAGGACACCAATTAGTCCTCATTCGCAGCGTAAATGGTCTGTTTTGCAAGAGAATATTAAAAGTCGCAGCTGTACATTGCAGTAATTATCGTAGCCTGCTCAGCACCATGCGCCGCACCCAATCTATTGGAAAGGGAGGTAGCAATGAGCCAGAGAGGTTTGCGCCCAGAAGCGCAAGAAAGAAGGATAGGGCCTATCGGAATACAGAGAAAAATTGCGAATATCGTAACTTTGAGCATTTTGCTCACATTTGGAACCACCTTCACCCTACCCGCGCAAGAAACCACACCCGCAGCAAGTACCACATCACCAGCCATTTCATTGCAGGTCGACGGAGCAATTCGTCTGCTTGCCGGTGAGACCGGCACGGTGCAGAGCGTACTCAATACCGCGGGCATCACCCTGAAAGGCTACGACATCATCGAACCGGGACTAAACACAACTGTGACACCGGGGATGAAGATCGTGGTAACGCGCATGGCAGTGGAATGGTTCACCGTCCCCTACACCGTGGAGGCGCCGGTAGAAGTCCGCGCGAATGACACCCAGGTGCAGGGAGAATCAAACACCATCCAGGAAGGTCAGCCGGAAGTAGGCGAAACCATGTGGATGCTCTGGAAAAAAGATGGGCAGGAAACCGCCCGCTGGTTCCAGGGGAAAAGGATTTCATCAGTCGCCAAACCAACAATTATCACCCGCGGCACACTTCCCTCGCGCAGCGGCAAAAATGTGCGCAAAGTGCTGTACATGGAAGCGACAGCGTACACCCCGTGGGATCCCGGGTGCTATGGTAAAACCGCCACCGGCGATATCGCCAAACGCGGAGTAATCGCCGTTGACCCACGCGTCATCCCATTAGGGACGCGAGTCTTTGTGGAAGGCTATGGCATGGCAGTAGCGCTGGATACTGGCGGCGCTATCAAAGGCAACATCATCGATGTCTGCGTAGACACCAATGCCGAAGCCAACCGTTGGGGCCGCCGACACGGCGTCGCCGTGGAGATAATTGAATAGGTTTTGAGCAAAACACGACAGATACTCTACTGGGAGAGGCGAAAGCCTCTCCCAGTAGAGTATGTATACCTAACCCGGCTAGGCAGGAACCACAGTACATTCACCGTTATTGCGTTGCTATTCCATTTGATATTGCCCTGAAGGGGCAATTATCCCTACCCCTCTATCCCCAGATCCTTAATCGTGAAGATGGGGTCGAAATGGTAGCCTTTGCTCTCCAGCAATTCGCGCGCGCCGGAGAGACGGTCTACCAGCGCGAGGACGCCTACCACGGTGCAGCCCAGCGCCTCAACCGCCTCAATCGCCTGCATAGGGGAGCCACCGGTGGTGACGGTATCCTCTACAATGACAACCTTGGCATTGGTGGGCAACGGGCCTTCCACTTGCTTGCCCTTGCCGTGCTCCTTCGCTGCTTTGCGCACCAGGAAAGCGGGCATCGGGTGCCCCTGCTGGTGCGAGACCACGGCTATGGCCGCCGCGATCGGGTCAGCGCCCATCGTCAGCCCGCCCACCGCCTCCGCTCCCAGCGCCAGCGCCTTCTCATACATCAGCAGACCGGTGAGGTATGCCCCCTCCGGCGAGAGCGTCACCAGCCGGCCATCCAGATAAAAGCTGCTCTCTTTGCCACTTGCCAGCACAAAGTGCCCGCGCGACAATGCCTGCGTGGCGACTAATTCCAATAAACGTGCTCGATTATCCATTATTTTCCTTCCATTTTAGAACTGATTCAATAGCATATTATTCTACACCGTATAGAAGATGCCTGCAAAATCCGCCTCCCCATTTGCCAATATCGGCAACAATTGTTACACTTTTCACATTCTACCTTGGGAGGTTTCTCATGGCTTATAAGATTGCGGTTATTCCGGGCGACGGGATCGGGCCGGAGGTTATTCGCGAGGGGATCAAGGTGCTGAACGTGGCGGCGAAGAAGCACGATATCGCGCTGGAATACACCTATTTTGACTGGGGTGGCGAGCGCTATCTGGCAACTGGCGAAGTGATGCCGGCGGATGCGCTGGATATCATGCGCGGGTTCGATGCCATTTATCTCGGCGCCGTCGGGCACCC
>JBBRXO010000066.1:0-16090 GCA_038248345.1 Armatimonadota bacterium
GACATTGGACGACTTACTCGCCCCGGGAGCCGAGCAATTGACCGCTAGCCTCCCTGGTGATGCGCGTGCGCGTTATCGCGGCCCCTACCTCGCTGGCGGTACACTCCCCATCAATCCTCTCGCAGATGACCCCAGTCGCAACTGGAGCTACGACAGCGCCACCGGGATGGTGAAATTGCCTATGACTGGCGTAACTGTAGACGGGATAAACTACACCGATTTGTGATGCCGCCCCGGTTACTCACGTGCATACAGAGCGTACTTGTCACTAAAACCTTACAAGTCCACATTAAAAAGCAATATGTGTGCCAAATCCCCCACAAATATCCTTGACGAGGCAGGTGCATAGTGGTAAATTCATATTAGGTTATCACGCAAGAGACGCGAGAAGGAGTTTGAAATGAAATGTCTTGATTTCACAGCCGGTCTGTTGATCGGCGCATTGGCCGGAGCGGTAGTGGGCATGTTGCTTGCACCGCAATCTGGAGAGGAAACGCGCGAGAAGATAATGGAATTCGCCGAAGACACCACCGGGAAGGTGGCCGAGGGTAGCCGCCAATTGCTGGAAAGCGGCAAAGACATGGTAGAGAAGGGCAAGGTTCAGGTGGCGGGCGCTATCAAAAGCGCAGGTAGTACTGTGAAAGAAGTAGCCGATACGCTAGCTGAGGATGTAAGTCATGTAGCCTAGTCAAAATAAGACATCCATATCTTATTTAATGACGATAGCAAGAAGGATGGTCGTATAATCGACCATCCTTTTGCCTGTATCGTTATGAGGAATCACCCCCTACGCACTCGCCGAGTTAACGATAGAAAATGACGGATATTACGCAAAAGCAGAACGTGGATATCAATGCAATTCCGGTACAATTCACCGCGCGGCTAGTTGCACTTAATGCAATTTCGTACCAGGTAAGTAGTTTGCATGATCAGGAGAGTATCCTGCACTGTGCAATTACCGACGGTCCCGCCATCATCGGCGCAGACAGCGCCAATGTATGGTTATGGGATGCTGATCAGCAGGCTCCCCTGATGCATGTAACTACGGCTGGTAGCAGCACCGAATTCACCATCCCTGATACCCTGCGGAATTATCTAAACAATGCCTGCGCGGGCACCATGGCGGGCGTCACCGCGGAACAGACCGATGCTAGCTGGCCGAGTGATATGGCCGGTCACGCCGTGGCATTCATGCCCTTGCCGGATCAGGATGGGTGCCTGGGGGTTTATACTGTACAACGACACAGCGGTTTGCCTTTCAACAGCGAAGAGCTGTTATTACTCGCCTCCCTGTGTAATGCCGTCGCCAGCGCGCTACGCAACGCAAGGCTCTTCTCCACTGAACGCCAGCTACTGCAGTTGCTCCGCACCAGCATCGGCCATGTAGTGGAGGCCACCAGTGGCCAGCAGAGCGAACACACCGAGGTGATTGAGGCGTTGTTGCAGGTGGCGGAAGCCATGACGCAGGCGCGCGCGACCGGTGTGGTATTGCAGACGGAGGCGGAGAAAGAACCGCTGGTGGCGCTAAATGGCCCGTTGGCGGGCGCAAACCCCGAGGAGCTGAACGCTGCAGCATATAAGGTATGGCAGCAGTACGGCACGGAAGCGCCTGTTAATGCTTCCTGCGGGGAGATATTCGCGCAGCAGTACAGCTTCTGCAAATCCCACTACTTCACCGGGACGATTATCCTGCTCAACAACAAACCGGCGGGGTTAATTTTCGCCATAGGCGACACCCAATTCAGCGAAGAACAACTCACCTCACTCCGCACCATCGGCGATCAGATTGGCGTCGCCGTCGATCATCGGCTGCGGACAGCCAGCAACAACTGGATGCTGGTGCAGATGGCTAACTTGAATTATGTCAGCGGCGCCATCACCAATAGTTTTGATCCGGTGGAGATTCTGGAGCAGATTAGCGCAGCCGTGGCGCAAGCGGTACATGTGCCCATCGCCTTCTGCGGCGAATTGCTGGACGAGGGGAGATTGCGGGTGTTGCCGGAGACCGCCATCGGGCTTTCTGCTGATTTCACCCGCGAGATGCAACTCACCCGCAACAACGTCGTCATCCATACCGTACTGGATAAGGGAAAGAACCTCACCAGCCGAATGGTGGAGGGTACAGGTTTCCCTACCCTGGCGGCGCTAGGTATGGTGGACTGGGCCTGTGTGCCGATGATGGTGACACGCAGCAGCGCCTCCGGCCTTGGCTCGCCGGTGCGCGGTGTGCTGCTGGTGAGCGATAAACAACCGCACATCTTCTCCGAGCGTGAGCTGGCGCTCATCGCCACCTATGCCAACCAGGCGGCGCTGGCGCTGGAAAATTCCCACCTTTATGCCCGGCTGGATCGGCAGTTGCGCCAGATGGAACTGCTCTACCATATGACGCATGCCATCAGCACACTGGACCTGGCGGAGATCTATCTGCAGGTGGGCCTCACCACCTGTGCGGCATTTCATATCCCGGCGGTAGCGCTTTGCCTGATTGAGGAGGGCAGCAGCGTACAACACGTGGTGGCTACCCAGGGCGAAGGGCTGGAGAAATACGTCGGTGAAGAGATTCCTGCGGAAACCGGGGTCATCGGTATGGTGGTGAAGCGGGGGATACCCATCAGCAGCGTAAATGTCCGCAGCGACGGACGGAGCGTGCTACTGCGAAAAATTGCCATCGAGAATAATCTGTCCTCTACCATCACCGTACCGTTGATTATCGGCGGTAATACACTGGGAACCCTCACCGCCTTTTCGCAGGAGACACGCGAATATAGTGCGGACGAGCAGCAATTGATGCAATCCATCGCGGCGGATGCGGCGCTCTCGATCCAGAATGCCCGACGCTACATCCGCGAACGCGAACGCAACAACGCCATGCGCGAACGGCTGGTGGAGCAGACGCAGAACCACGACAAGGAAGTGAAATGGCTGGAACGTCTGCTGGAGATTGAGTATGAGAAATATGCGGAGGACGGGGTATTTCGCCGTATGCTGGTGCATATACGCGCCATCTCCGCTATTCCGAGAGAAGATATCACCAGCGATAACAAGGTGGATATCGCCAGATTGACGCAACAACGCATCTCCGAGTTGCGCGCGTCCGCCCCCGGGCTTTGGCCTATCGTAAATATCAGCGGCACCCACCCCCGGTTATCAATGATACAGGCTACCGCACTGATGATGCTGATCTCCGAGTATATCATGGCGATGGCGGTAGCTCCTGGGAATGTGAATATTCTCGATATTACCTTCCAGCAGTCGGGCAATGATGTCCTGTTGGTCTTAAAAAATGATATCTCGGACGTCGCCGGAATCGTCGAGATTAATCCGGCAATTACTGCGCTGGTCAGTCGAGAATTGCATAAATTGGTCGTCAAACAAAATGAAGAAAAAGGGCAATCTGTCATGCAGATTCGCTTCGCCCATACGGCGAGAATAGAGGTTAATGATGGCATTCCGCATTCTTATCGTAGAAGATGAATTCATTTTGGCGAAGAATCTGCAGAAATTCGCCGAGCTCTTGGGGCATACTGTGCTGGCTATCACCGATGACGGTACCAAAGCGATAGAGCAAGCAGATAGCCTACACCCCGAGTTGGTGCTGATGGATATCAAAATTAACGGGCTGGACGGTATCAGCGCCGCTCGTCATATTACTCAAGAAAAAAGGATCCCCGTCATCCTCATCACCGCCTATAGTGATCGGCAGTTTGTGGAGCAGGCGGCCGAAGCTGGCGTCATGACCTATTTAATCAAGCCGGTATCCACGAGTGATCTGCAGGCCTCCATCGACGTCACCATGGCGCGCAACCGTGAAATGCAAGCGCTGCGCCACCAGGTGGGCGACCTGCAATTATCAATTACCCACCGCAAAATCATCGACCGCGCCAAAGGCTACCTGATGGATAATTTGCACCTGACGGAAGCAGACGCCTTCCGCCGCCTGCAACAACAGAGCCAACGCGAAAACCGCCCCATGGCCGACATCGCCCAAGCAGTAATAACGACTTTCTCGCTGGGGGAGTAGGATGGGCGCTAAAAAATTGTACTCCTGTAGGGGGGCACGACTTGCACCTACGTTCGGAACAAATGGCGGATGATGTCAAGGATTTGTGAACGAGTTTATGATGTATAGAGCGGTATGTTTACGCCGTCCCCCTACTTCCTATTTCCTACTCCAACAGGATTCCTTCCGCCTCACGTCGAACAATAACTCTATGTGGAGATTTAACGCGTGAAATTATTGTCTCGTGAGCAAAGTGATGCGCTGGGGCGTTCACTGTCCGCTTTACTGGTGCGGGTGCTGCATCGGGTGCCGTTGCGGGGCGCGCTGGCCTTCGGGCGTGGTGTCGGGTGGCTGGCGCCCCGGGTATCACGTCGCCATGCGCGGCGGCTGGCGGCGGACATCACCCGTGCCTTCGGCGACACCATGACATCGCGAGAGATCGACCAGCTGGTGACCCACAGCTATCAGAATCTGGGGCAGAGCATGATGGAGTTTTTCCGCTCGCCCAATATGAGCACCGACGATATTCGCGCCTGGACGGTGATGGAAGACACCAATTATCTGGATGCGGCGCTGGCCAAAGGGAAAGGCGTACTCATCCTCGCCTCCCACCTGGGCAACTGGGAGCTGTGCGGTATGGGGCTGGCGGTACACGGTTATCCGCTCACCGCTATCGCCCGTTCCCAAGCGGGTGATGGCGTCACCGAGATGCTCAATGAGGTGCGGCAAAAGCATGGCATGAAGATTATCCCCATGGAGGACATCCGGGGGGCGCTACGGGTGTTGAAGAACAATGAATTGCTGGGTATATTGGCGGATACCAACGCGAATATCCCCGGCGCATTCGTCGATTTTCTCGGCTACCCGGCCGCAACTTTCACCGGCACCGCCTTCTTCGCGCTGCGCACCGGTGCGCCCATCATCCCCTGCTTCTCGCAACGCGGGGCAGACCTTAAGCATCACATCACCCTCGGCCCCCCGGTACCGCTATCGCGCACTGGCGATGAAACCCGTGACCTGCTCATCACCACCATGCGCTGCCAGCAGGTAATAACAGCGGAGATCCGCCGCCGCCCCGCCGAGTGGTTCTGGCTAAACCAGCGCTGGAAGACGCGCCCCGAAGACATCCCCCAACCCGAGCGCATCCCCATGCAACACCGCGACCTAACCCCGGAGGAATCCGCCGCCGCGTTGAGCTGGACGCTGGCGGATAGCATGAGGGAGTTGGAGTGAAGGCGAAGGTGGTATAATATTGGTATGCACCCCAAAGGGGAGGCGTAATATAGCCCAGGGAGTAAGCCCTGGGAAAAGATCTTCGTGGTGAATAAGGAGTCCCTATGCTGGCTGATTTTCATACGCATTCATTTTTGAGTGACGGGGAACTGTTGCCTGCCGAGTTGATTCGGCGGGCGGCGGTTAATGGTTACACCGTGCTGGGCATCAGCGATCACGCCAGCGCCAGTAACCTGGAGATGGTGATAAGCGCGCTGGGGCGCGAGGTGGAGCTATTCCTGCGCTACCTGCCCGATCTGCGCGTGCTGGTGGGGGTGGAGCTGACGCATGTGCCTCCTGCCTCTATTGATGAGCTGGCGCAGCAGGCGCGCGAGCTGGGGGCAGACTATGTGGTAGTCCACGGCGAGACCCCGGTAGAGCCCGTCGCCCCCGGCACCAATACTGCCGCCGTGCATAGCAATTATGTAGATATCCTCGCCCATCCGGGCTTGCTCACCGCCGCTGACGCAACAGAAGCGGCGCGGCGCGGGGTATTTATCGAAATCACCAGCCGCGGCGGGCACAGCCTAGGCAACGGGCACGTGGTGGCCACCGGTCGCCACGCCGGGGTGAAGTTCCTCATCAACAGCGATACCCATTCACCCAGCAACCTGCACACCATCGAGTTTGCCCGCAAGGTAGGCCTCTGCGCCGGGCTGACCGAGGAAGAATTGCACACGACTATGCAGGAAAATCCACAACTACTGCTCTCACGGATTGAGGTGCGGTAGCTGCTCATCATTCTCACGCTACCATGCAACGGGCTGTGGAATCCAAACTATCTTTGACATCCCCCCCGCCGGCAGGTAGAATGAATCTGTATTAAAAACGCGCGAGGAGGATCACCTTGTCACTGCGTGATGAACTTTTGAAATTGCATGAAGTCCAGCTACTGGATTACCAGATTTATCAACGCGAGCAGCTAATAATCGCGCTGGATTCTGCTGAGGAATTGAAGCAGCAGGCAATTGTGTTACTGAAACGCCAGGATGAACTGGCGAAGGCGTTGAGCAAGACGCAGGCGAAGCTGAAGGACGCCGACCTAGCGATGAAAAGCCTGGAAGCCAAGCGTGATGCCGTGCATAAAAAACTCTTCAGCGGTACCGTCAGCAGCCCCAAGGAGTTAGGCGACCTGCAAAAAGATGAGGATATGCTCAAAGTCCAGGTGGGCAATGCCGAGGAAGTTACCCTGGGGGTAATGGACGAAGTGGAGATATTGAGCGGACAAATGGCCGATGTGACGGAGAAGCTGACCGCCGCCAAAACCCGCTGGCAACGCGTGGTAGCGCACACCCAGGCAGAGACCAAGCGCCTGAAGGCGGAGGTCGACGCCCTGCAGCCGCTGCGCGCCGCCGCCGCCACCGAGGTGGAGAAGATGTTGCTGCGCCGCTATGATGAACTGCGTACCCGCCACCAGGGTATCGGCATGGCGGTCACCGGCAACAACATGTGTCCCGCCTGCCACATGACACTCACCGCCCAGACGATAGAAAATATGCGCGAAGGGGAGATTATCACCAGCTGTGACAACTGTGGACGCATCCTTGCCTGGCAACAGGTTAAAGCTGAATAAGCCCCCCACCCGCCGCCGCGAGGTGTGGTTGTTAGTGCTCGGTTGGATAATCATCGGGCTGGGATATTTCGTCGTCTGGCAGAGCTTTCTACCGCAGTGGCAGACGCGTTTCGGGGCGGCGCAATGGAAGTTTTTCGCTCCCTGGCTAGCTATGCTCCCCGCGTGGCTGGTGGTTTCCTATGTGCTCACGCGCCGACGCATCCGCGAGACGTTGCTGTTCCCGCTGGTAGCGTTGCTGGTGGGCATCGGTCTGCTCTTTTTAGTACGGCTGGCCGGAGGGGCAGACGCGCAGGGGATGCACCACAGCAGTAAATTGATGCTGGGTGATTTCATCTACTCGCAGTACATCAAGCAACTCGGTTCCTTTGTCGCGGGCTGGCTGGGGTTGCTGGCGCTCCTCATCTTCGTCAAAGATTACCGCGCGCTGGCAAAATACAAGTATGTCATCGCCGCCCTCACCATCTTCCTGTTACTCATCACCACGCTCTTCGGCCACTCGGTAGCGCAACAGCAGTTACAGCTTAGGCTTGGCCCGCTCACCTTCCAGCCGCATGATCCGGTGAAGGTATTGCTCATCATCTTCATGGCCGCCTACCTGGTGGAGAACAAAGAGCTGATCGCCTTTGCGCGCGGCAAATTCGGGCTGCTCTCGCGCATGGATTTCCGTTTCATGGGGCCGCTACTATTACTCTGGCTCATCGTCATGGCCATCATCTTCAAGCATAACGACCTGGGGGCGGCGGCGTTGCTCTTCGGCTCCTTCCTCGGTATGCTCTACATCGGCACTGATCGTAAAAGTTACCTAGTCACTGGCGTGGCTATGCTCTTCCTCGGCGGCTGGCTCGCTTTCGCCACCAGCCAGACCGTACACACCCGCGTGAATATCTGGCTCAACCCCTGGGCTGACGAGATGAACAAGGGGCACCAGATCGCGCAGTCATTGATGGCGCTGGGCAATGGACGTGTGGTGGGCGCGGGGCTGGGGGGCGGCTTCCCGGAGAGCGTCCCCGCCGTGCAGACAGATATGATCTATGCCGCCATCAGCGAGGATCTAGGACTGGTGGGCGCCACCATGGTACTGTTGGTCTTCCTGTTGCTCATCAGCCGCATCTTTAACATCGCCATGAAGTCCACCGACCGCTTCGGCCAGTTGCTGGCCGCCGGGCTGGGCATCACGCTGGCGGTGCAGACCTTCGTCATCATCGCCGGCACCATCAAGCTCATCCCCCTCACCGGCATCACCCTCCCCTTCATCAGCTACGGTGGCACCAGCATGGTGGTCAACCTGGCGCTCATCGGCCTGGCGTTGCTGGTGTCGGAGCAGCGGGAGAGCTGAACTTTTTTTCAACACAGAGGGCACAGAGAGCACGGAGAGAAGATGATTAATACCTTACCCAAAATACAACTAGCCCAGTCTCCTTCAGTATAAAGGGACTGGGTTAGTTGCTTTAGAGAACACACCGGTTATGGAAAATGGGCTGGCCGATGCGTCAAAGATTAGCGTGCGAAAAACCAAATTGACAGCTATCCACGCTATTTGGCCGGTACTTCTACCTTTTCTACATTGACATCTCGGGTAATTAGCGGGAAGAGTATCAGGCTCCATACCCCCGCCACCCCCACCAGGGAATAGACAACAGTACTCATCACTTGTTTGGGCCCACCGAACAGATACGCTACAAGATCGAAATTGAACAGGCCAACCAACCCCCAGTTCAAAGCTCCCACAATAACAAGCAACAGCGCGATTACGTTAACGACTTTCATGTCAGACCTCCTTTACAGATTAGCAATTTAGATCGCATGTTCATCCAGCCCATCTAATGATAACACCATATTTTATTTATAATGTGCTAAAAATACGACAAATTACCTCATCGCCGCCGCATCCACCACCCATTCCGCATCCGTTATCATTTGTGCCGGGTACTTCACCGGCCCGCCCAATACCGCATGTAATATCTCCGCTTTCTCCGCACCGGTGACGAGGAAGAGGCGGTGGGCGGCAGCGTTGATGAAACTCGGGGTGAGGGTGATGCGATGCGGTACCGCGAGGGAAGGCTCAAATACCGCGACCACTGTATCTTTCGCTATTAGCGCCGGAGAGCCAGGGAAGAGCGAGGCGGTGTGGCCATCGGTGCCCAGACCCAGCAGGATCAGATCCAGCGCCGGATAACACAGCAACTCCGCCGCATACTCACTAGCGGCTACGTCGGGCGGCTGTTCACCTTTGATAAGGTGGATATTTGCGGCGGGTAGCGGAATATGATCGAGCAACGCGGTCTGCGCCAGATGATAATTGCTGGCGTCGTCATCCGGCGGCACACAGCGTTCATCGCTCCAGAATATCTGGGTATGCGCCCAGTCAATCTGCCCGGAGAATTCCGGGGTGGCCAGCAACTGGTATAGCTCGCGCGGGGTGGCCCCGCCAGCGAGAGCTAAAGTGAATACCCCGCGTGCCAGGATGGCGGCGTGTGCAACCGCAACCACCCGGTCCGCAGCATAATGCGCTACTGCGGGGGTATCAGTGAATACAATAGGTTTCATCGCCCCACCCGCATCCGTAATACCAGCACCGCCCATCGCGTGTGGGCAGGTCATCCGCGTCCGTCGGCCCGTAGGAGCCACGGGGATAGACGCTCAACTCCGGCGCGTCCGCCCCCGCCCAGACGGCGATGAGCGGGTCGATGAGCTCCCAGCTCACCTCAATGGCATCATTGCGCGGGAAGAGCGAGAGATCCCCCTGCAGCACATCGAGGAGCAGACGCTCGTAGGCGTCGGGGAGTTCCGCCCCGCCATTCTCATCACTGAAGTGGAAGGATAGGTTGATGGGGCGCGTCTCCTGTTGCGATTCCGGCACCTTCGCCTGGATGCTCAGGTGAATCCCCTCCGCCGGCTGGATACAGATGCGCAGCACGTTGGGGATACCGGAATGATTTGCAAAGATGCTGTGCGGCGCGCGTTGGAATTCCACAATAATCTCGCTCGACTTCGCCGCCAGCGCTTTGCCGGAGCGCAGGTAAAATGGCACCCCACGCCAGCGCCAGTTATCGATATTCAACTTCAGCGCGCCGTAGGTGGCGGTGGCGCTGTCCGGCGCGACATGCTCACTGTCGCGGTAGCCCGCATATTGTGCGCGCACCGTGTCCGCCGGATCGATGGGGCGGATGGCGCTCAATACTTTGAATTTCTCGTCACGCACACTGTCTGCCTGGAAGGAGGCGGGTGGCTCCATGGCCACCAGTGTCAGCAGCTGCAGCAGGTGGTTCTGGAACATATCGCGCAGCACCCCGGCTTTGTCGTAGTAGGCGCCGCGCGCGCCGATATCCACGCTCTCCGCCACGGTGATCTGCACATTGTCGATGTAGTTGCGGTTCCACAACGGCTCAAAGATGGAGTTAGCGAAGCGGAAGAAGAGGATATTCTGCGCCGTCTCCTTGCCCAGGTAGTGATCCATGCGGAATATCTGCCCCTCGCTGAAGGCGGTATGCAGCATGGCATCAAGGGCGCGCGCGGACTCCAGACTTACGCCGAAGGGTTTCTCCACCACGATGCGGCGGCAGGCGTCGTCGTTGGCGACCGCCATGCCGCTCTCATGCAGTAGGCAAGCGATCTCGGCGAAATAGTCGGGCAAGGTCGCCAGATAGTAGATGCGGTTCGCGGTGCCGCCCTCCAGTTTTTTGAGCGCCGCGTCCAATTTGCGATAATCGGCCACCATATGCGCATCACCTGCGAGATAGAACAACCGCGCGGCGAACTCCGCCCAGCGCTCCGCGCTAACATCCGCAACCGCCATCTCCGCGCGGTATTCCGCATGGGTGAAGGCCGTGCGCGAGAAACCAACAATGCGCAACTGCTCCGGTAGCCGCCCCTTGCTCCATAAGTTATACAACGCCGGAATCAGCTTGCTCCGCGTCAAATCGCCCGAGCCGCCGAAGATTATCAGGGTTATTGGTTTGTCGGTCATGGGTGCGCCTCCCGTGTAGCCTATATCATACACGTGGAAGCGCCTGGCGGGTAGTGGGCTTTGCGGACAACAGAGTGATTGCGAGGTGGGAAAGGTGGTGTAGATTATGTTTGTAGTAATCTGTTGTTTGCTGTCAGTAGCGCAATATCGTCATACCGACTGATATCCCTGTCATTCGAAATCAGTTTCAAATTTGCAGCAACGCATAACCTCACGATAAGCTGGTCATTAAAATCATGTCCACCTGCTTCGAACTCAAGAAGAATTCCAGAATAGTCCATAGATGCAAAGCCATCATCTAAACTTACACAGTGGGAATCTTTTTTGATACGCCGAAGCGCATCTGCTATATTATGGGCAACCGGAATAAAATCATTGCTATTGCGGAAGTTCTTAAAAGCGACAGTAGTACATATTCGCGCGAACTCAATCCTGGCAAACCGATTCACAAATTCAGAGACTACCAGCGAATTGATGAATACTACACATCCTGCCTGTAGAATATTATCATACGCCCTGGAATATATTCCTGCTACCTTGTCATTCGGGTTTCCAATAGGTCCATATAGATCAAGCCATATGTTAGTATCAAGGAATAATCTGTCAGATTTGCTGAACGTATAGTTGCTGATAGAATTAGCACTATTCGGCATCATCATCACCCATCACTGCACGTTCAAGTGCAGTATATGCAACGGGGTCTTTGAAATAAGCCTTGGCGGTTTCTACAACACGTTTCAATAACACAAGGTCATCTTGTGCCATATCCTTCACGGTCAATTGCTTTTTAACAAATTCCTCTGAGAAATTGCCGTATAGTTGCCCCAAAGCGGTGTTCAAGAATGCGGAAGTAAGACTATCAACATTCAAAAAAGAAATCTCTACTGGACGGTCAGCGCCTAAAGCAGCAGCTACGCGATCGTAGACCTTCTGGCCATTATCGGAAGAAACACATATGGCGCTCCCAACTATTTCGTATATGCTTAGTTGTACGTTAGTACTCATGGTTCATACCTCTAAAAAACATCCTCTGGGCTAACCTCAGCAGTCAGGCTATAGGATGTCACGTCTGCCGTATTGATCTTTATATTTACTACTGTGCCCGGTAAAGGAATTTCCAATACATTAATTGTCACCACGTCGCCTTTTTGCATCCAGTAGCCAGTATTGGAAATTATTTCAATTTTTCCCTTGTTAATAGCAATAAACTCTCGTAGTAGTTTCAACCCCAATCCACCGGGAATTCTTCCCGTTTTTGTGGTATTGCCAGGTTCGACGGCCCATTGTATAGCTTCGGCATCACCTATGTCTTTATTGATCTTCTGTGCTACATTTGCTCGGATACCAACACCATTATCGGCAATCGTAAAATCTAGTGTCTTCATTTTGGGATAATACTGTCCACAGGTAAAAATACCCAGCTCTGTTTTTGAATGAATAACGGCATTGCTGAAGATTTCATGGATACTTTCCCGAAACTTCTTCTGAAGCCGTGGGGTCATCTCCGGTATATCTTTCCCCGTTAATCCTTGTTCAATATATTCAGCGAAATACCGTTCATCTTTCGCTTCGAACCGCTTATATGGAATTGTTGTGCCATAAGTATCAGGTATTTTTTCTCGGCCATATGCGCTTAAGAAACCATTTTTAGACAATATTTTCAATATACTATCATGGATATTGAAAAATCTGACCTTGTTTAAATTTGAACTGGCTCGATATAGGATAGCGCCAAAAGGCGCGCACATATTGGCGGCAAACCAATCTACCTGCTGCATATCTATGACAATTTCCTCAAATCTAATTTCAGAGACGAACTTAGCCAGCTCAGCCAAGCGTTTGTAACCATTGATGTCACTTCTAACATCTTTCAAGGAATAATTCACAGACATTATTATCTCTCACCCAATATACATATTATCATACTTTGAGGTAAATCAGAAATTCAGGGTTACTAGTATGGTAGCACGTTATTTATCCGAAAGAAGGCCCCGTTTATCTCCTAGATGGAGTTTGCCATCAGCTCCTAATATGTCGAATAGCCCTCCCCATAAGCGTCAACACCGACTGGGGTGGCGAATGTTAAAGTACCCTTTACTCCATCGTAGCTCCAGTGGTGCGTCACGTCGGCGTCATCTCTTGCTACATACGGGTTGCGGGGGAGGCTGCCACCGCCGATGCCGCCTTGTGATGCCAGGTAGGGCCCCTTGTAGAGACCGGCGGCGAGGTAGGGTAACCTTGTGTCGTATGGTTCGATTAGATCCTCCAGCCGTTTCGGGTACACCCCGCAATCCGCCTGGAACATCTCGACAGCTTGCCGCAATATCACCAAGTTTGCCTTTAAGGTGGAGTCCTTTGCCCTCGCTGATGACTCAAATGGAAGCATATGCCCATTGAACATCATACCACCCAGTAAGATCAGAATTGCTGCTATCATCTTTCACCTCCGTATTATCTATTATTCTTAATATTCTGCGTCATCTTCAGCATACCTGTTGTTATTATCGCACATTTTAAATCTTCCTGACTGGACAATAAAAGGAACGAAGGCGGTTTGCGCGAATCTAATATAGGTAACAATTATTCCGAGAAGGATGGTAACCCATGATTCGACGTCTGATAATTTTCGCTTTCATCGCGCTGGTGGGGATAACCTGCATGGCGCAGGATGCCCCCGCTGTCGCCACTGCGGAACCGCCCGCCGCGCCCGGCTTTATGATACTCGTCAACGGGGTAGTATACACGAAGCTCGATCTCACCGCTTTGTGGATGGGGGCAATGGACGCCACCATCAGCAAAGACGGCAATACCGGCACCATCGTCTGGGGAGACAAACAGACGCTGACGCTGGACACCAACTTCCCTCCCATGCGCAACGGCGCCAAAGTTGCCACGGATGTCCGACCGGAATTCAAAGAAGGTCTTCTCTATGCACCACTGAAATATCTGGCCGAGCAGCTGGGCGTCACCTATCAGGAGGATGCCGTAGCCAAGCAGGTATCGGTGACGCGTGATGCCGGGGTGCAACTGATCTTCTCCACGATCCCCGGTCAACCTATGCGCGAAGTCACCCCGCTGCACGACGCGGCGGCCAAAGGCGATACGGTAGAGATCGGCGCCTTGCTGCTGGCCAACCCATTAGCGATCAATGCCCGCATGTTGAGCGGCGCCACCCCCCTGCACATGGCCGCATTTGAAGGGCGTGAGGATGCCATCAACCTGCTTATCGCCGGCAAAGCGCAGTTGAATTTACATGATCGCAATGGCGTCACCCCGCTGGCCGCCGCCATATTCCAGGATAAACCGACCGCGGTGAAAGCGCTGCTGGAAAAGGGCGCGGATATCAATTGCGTGGATAGCTACGGGCAGACGCCGCTCTTTATGGCCGTACTCTATAAAAAAACAGCGATCTTCAAGCTGCTGCTGGAACACAAAGCGAACGTGAGCCTGACTGAAACCGCCACCGGCTTTACCCCGTTGCATATCGCCGTGCAAAATGATAACCAGGAAATGGTGGTCATGCTCCTTGACGCGGGCGCAAAGATTAATACGCCGGACGTACTGGGTATTACCCCGTTGGATCAGGCCGCGGAGGGTAATGACGCCGAATTAGTAGCTTACCTGTTGAGCAAAGGAGCTGATGCGACACTGAAGACCAAAAACGGGTTGACGGCGCTGCATGGCGCTGTCCGCGGAGGCAACCAGGATAGCCTCTTGCTGCTGCTCAAAGCACCCGGCATTGATATAAACGCCAGTGCCCCCAACGCGGGCACCGCCCTGCACCTGGCAGTAATCTTCGGCAACCTGACCGCCGTACAAACGCTGGTGGCCAAAGGGACAGATATCAACGCCGCGGGGGCCGGGGCTATGACGCCGCTGCACCTGGCCGCCGCCATCGGCAATCGCAGTATCGCCACCTTTCTGGTGAATTGGGGCGCGAATATCGAAGCAAAAACGGAAACTGGCAGCACCGCATTACTCACAGCAGTAGCCACTGGCAATACCGACATCGCCGAGCTGTTACTTAACCATAAAGCTGAAGTTAATACCAAAAATAACGATGGCCAAACACCGCTGGCGCTAACCACCGAAGCTATGCTGAAGATCACCGGCACCACCCCCGATGATATTGCCAACAAAGCGAATATCCAAGAGCTGATAAATCTCCTCACCGATCGTGGCGGAATAGTATAACCGCTGACGCAAACACACATTTTATGCTAGAATCTAGCAACACAGACAAAAAGGGAGAGAACCATGAACAATATCACCGTGTGCGGCAATATAACGCGCGACCCGGAGTTGCGCTACACCACGAACGGCAAACCGGTCACCTCTTTCGGGGTGGCGGACAATCGCACCAAAGACCGGGCGATCTTTTTTGACTGCTCGGCCTTTGATGATATTGCCGAGCGCATAGTCAAGTACTTCAAAAAGGGCAAACCCATCTTCCTCAGTGGCACGCTGGATCAGCGCCCCTACACCGGCAAAGATGGCGTGGAGCGCACCTCACTGTCTATCACCGTACATAGCTGGGACTTCGTCAACGTCGGCGGCGGCCCCGGAGCCGGTCAGGGCACTGGCGGACAACAACAGGGTGGCTATAACAACAACAGCGGCGTTAACCCCTACGAAGCGGGTAATTCACGCCCCGCGCCCACACCCCCCTCCGCACCGCCGATGCCCGATGTCGACATCCCCGATATCCAGGATCCATTCGCAGATCAATAGTTGCGAGTATTCAGCGTCGCCGGCTGCGGTTGACGGCATCGTGCGCGCCGAGGGCGATGCGGCGGCGCTTGAGTATGTGCGCAAGTTCGACTGGTGGGTAGGAACTGAATCATTTATATGTTCATTGCGCTTGACATTGGATGAAAGCGGTTATACTCTTATCAGTAGGAATGATAGGTTGCGATGAAAGTTACGACAAAAGGTCAAATAACGATTCCGCATAATATTCACGAGAGATTCGGCATCTATCCAGGATCAGAAATGGACGTTGTCATTGAGGGCAATGCTGTTAAGATCGTCCAGACAAAGATAGTGCCACGTTTGCGTAGGAGTACTGCCGCACGTCTGCGAGGTAAGGGTAGTGTAGCGATGAGTACGGACGAGATTATGGCATTAACGCGGGGTAAAACAAGTTGATGATTCATGATTTTGCCTAACATGGCTATGCCCACAATTCAATTGTAGGGGCACAAGGCTTGTGCCCACCCCATAACCATACCTTCAATTGGTCTATGTATCCCATACCCCGTATAGAGGGCACATGCCA
>JBBRXO010000067.1:0-15528 GCA_038248345.1 Armatimonadota bacterium
AATTGTTGTAACGCCATGCCCGGCCACACCATGATCTTCAGTATTAGCGAGTCGCGGTAACGACCGGCGAGGCGGAGCAGCTCGTAGCTGACGCCGGCGATGAGGGGGATCATGATGATGCGCGAGAGCATACGGATGCCGATGTTGCCCGGCCAGCCGATAAGCGCGTGCATGAGGATGCCCACCACGAAGAAGAGGAAAAGGAAGCTGGTGCCGCAACGCGGGTGGATGCGGCTGAACGGCTTCGCGCCTTCCACAGTGAGGGGCGCACCCATCTCGTAGCTGTTCACCACTTTATGTTCGGCGCCGTGGTAGCTGAAGACACGGCGGATTTCTTTATTGTTGCCGATGATCACGATGTAGATCACCAGGAAGAGCAAGCGGATAAGCCCCTCGGCAATATTAGGCAGGATGCGCCCCGGGGTGGGTAGCAATTGCGACCAGAAATCCAAATTATTATTTTCAAGACTGGGAACACCAGGGATAAACTTAGTCATTACCGTAGGCAACAGCACGAAGACGCCAATGCCAAAGGCCAGCGCGGTGGCGATGGTGAGGAAATATTGCCACGGGGTCGGCTTCTCCTGCTCTTCGCCCTCCATCGCAATATCTGCCGACCACATCAATGTGCGGTAGCCGAGCGAGAAGGAGTCGATGAGCGCGGGGGTGCCGCGAAAGAAGGGCCACTTCAGGAAAGGATATCTGGCGGTAGCGGTGATGATAGCCTCATGATGGACGACGATATCGCCGTGCGGATTGCGGCACGCAGTGGCCACCCGGTCTTTCCCCCGGATCATCACTCCCTCGATAACCGCTTGCCCACCGTAGGAGGCGCGCTGTTCTTCTGCCATATAATGTCCCCTATCCCTGTTCTGTGTAAAGATATTATACACGTTTACGGCCCTCCGCGTGTCTTAAAAGACTGCGAAAGACCATAAATGATGAGGATGGTGAACTATTTGGCGAATTTGGCGTATTTCTGCTTGAAGCGTTCTACGCGTCCAGCGGTATCGAGCAATTTATGTTGCCCGGTATAGAACGGATGGCAGGCGCTGCAGATTTCCACGCGGATCACACTCTGCGTGCTGCGCGTCTGAAAAGTATTGCCGCAACCGCAAGTGACGGTGGCGTTAACGTATGTCGGATGTATCCCAGTTTTCATAATAATCTCCTGTGTGTTTCCACTAACGGATAAGTATAGCATACGGGTGTTTATTCTGGCAAATTGGCAAGAGCCATACCAGATTAGTCACTTCATAGCATTTTTCTGAACAACTTGTATGGAAAAGCAGCATGTTATGGTATCGTGGCATGGGCGTCCCGTAGATCATGAGGTTCTCGAATGACGCCCATGCTACGCGATTCGCGTGCATTTCCCCGCCAGATCATTGACAAAGTCGGGCGCTACTGCCGTAAGCAGGGCGTTCTCGTCGGTGGCAGTTTCGAGCGTGGATATCACTTCTCCGCGCACGGTATCCCACCACTCAATGCGATACCTCCCCCGTGGCATGTCGCGCAAGGAGATGCACATACCGCAAACCGGTTCCACCGTCGTGCCATATTTCGCCGTATGCCAGGTGTAATCGCGGTTGTAGAGCCAGAAACTGGCGTGGTCGGTGTAGCGCAACCCCTGCACGGAGACGCGCGGGGCGCTGGTGCAATAATTGGTAAGCTTCAGGTGACCTGTGATGAACATCCCTTCCCCAACATTGGTCAGCGTGATCTCATGTTTCCCGGCGGAGACCGGTACTGCCAGACGATCGCAGTAGATATCATCGGTGCCCGCTTCTTTCTGCGTGACCACGGGCCGACGTAACGCTACCGCGCCATCAATGCAAATCTCCGCGATTGGACTCCCGCACTCGTCCCCTGCACTTTGTATACCATTACAGTTGTTGCCGCCACCCCACACCATGGGGATAAATTCTCCGTCAAGAGGATAATCGACGTAGAACGTCAGCCGAAAATTCAGCATAGGCCGATCTGTACCATAATGGGTATTCGGGATAAAATGCACTCCTTCATCGACAGATCCGTCCCGTTGTACCGTAAAGATAGAGCGGTAGTAATCGCTGCCGGAGAGCGCGGTGGGGATCTTTGCCGTCTGCGGTGGATCATATTGCCGTGCGCAGATATTTACTGCCGTGATATCAAGCGGCTCCGTCTCGACTTCATGCCAGCGTTCGTCACGCAAAAATCGGGAAATACCCTGATATTGCGAGTAGAGCTGGTACTGATGTATGTATTCGTCCCAGAACCATAGGAAGCCGGGGCCGCATGATTTCGCGAGCAAAGTGGTAGACCAGAGGACGTTATGCAACGTGCTGCCATCCGTCTCCCAGGAAGATTGCTTGCCGGCAAAGGAGACGCCGACTTCACTGGCAATATGTGGTTTACGATATAGTGCAACGTTCGCCTCGTGGTACCCCTTCAGCATAGTGGAGATGTGATCCACGCTATCCATGTACCCGTAATGATGGGTATGGGTGAATTCCAGCTCCGGCGTGCGCCACATCGCCGCGTAGTTAAGCGGGTGTCCGGTGGAGGTGGTGACGATATGCTGTGCCTGGTCAGCTGCCCGCAGCACACGCGCCATCTCCTGATGCCAGGCGAGCTGCTGGTGCGAATTAACATGCTCAATACCACACCCATCCACCTCATTCCAGAACTCCCAGCACCAGATGGCCGGGCTGTATCCCCAGCGGGCGGCCACATATTTCATCTTCTCACGCGTAATCACGCGGGCCGCCGGCATGTTGAAGTAATCTGCGGTCGTTTCACACGGGCCGCCGTTGGCCGTGCCATACGGAGTGCGGCTGAGGTCATTGGGCGCCCAGTTGTTGGCGGCGTCGATGCAGAACATGATACGCAGACCCAGTCGCTCAGCAGTCTCCACGATGTAGTCAAGCTTGGCACAACCACGCATATTAAGCTCACCGAAACGGAGCGGGCACTCATCCTCGGCCCCCGTCCAGTCGATGGCATGTGCCGCAAAACAATTGGCCCACAGGCGAAACGCCGTTCCACCCGCCGCCGCCAGCTGCTCCAACATCTTCGTCAGGTCGGCCAGCTTCTGCCCGGGCAGATAGCCATAGGAACTCGGCCAGCAGATGTTGGAGCCAATCGGATAAAAAGCCTCGCCATTCTCTGTCATGAAAGTATAATCGTTGGGGCTGATCCGCACATACCCACTAGCCGTTGAAGCGGTAGCAACGAAGAGAAATTCTCCGGCTGGTAGTTTGCTGCCATCCCGTAAACGGTATTCCACACTCACCTGGTGCTCGCCCAGCAGCGTAGGCGCATAGCGCAGGCGGAAATCCAGCGGCCCAGTGGGCCGCGCGATATCAATAGCTTTTGGATCCTCTACAATATCAACTAGCTCATGCGGTTGGCAGGCAAATCCACCGACAGCTAGCTGCGTGCCATCAGGACGGATGATCTCGCCCACTAGTTCAATATCACGCGTATCAAAGAGGTTACCCGAGAAATATGGCGCCGGAAAGATCAGCTCGAACCGCTGATATAGCGGTATTAACGTATTGGTTTTCAACATGGATTCTCCAACTGTGAGTGTAAATTTATTCTGTTATGATAATTGCGAAACCTATTATTTTGCTGGGACTAAAGTCCCGGCTGCGTGGCGCTACGCGCCGGTTGTCCGCCTACGCGGACTTTTCCGCCGAAGGTAGTCCGCGAAGGCGGACGACTGGCATTTTAATGCCCTGCAGCCGGGATTTCAATCCCAGTGTAAAAAAGTTCTGCAATCACATCACTTACGATATATCCCGCTACACCGACCACGCAGGAGCGCAGGTGATACTGATATGGTACGACTGTCGGGCGTCTCTCGTCAATCACTAGATAGGAGTATCGTATTTAGCGCCCGTCCCGTCCGCCCAGTCGTTCACGGCCAGGCCAGGAAGGACGGCTTGTTCATAAAAACAATACCCGTCAATCAGTAGATATAGACCACGTATATCCATGCAAAAGACATCACTTTCTTGACCACACCCCCCCGTAAAAGGTATAAATGGGGGGATAATAACGACGGAGGTGTTGTTTATGAATAGTACAACCCGGGTTGCGGATGTTAGCGCACAGTTAGCGCGGACATTTGCGCTGACAACGGCAGGGGCGCTGGGGCTGGCATTATGCTCGCAGATCACGTTGCATTTGCCCATTACTCCAGTACCGATAAATATGGGCGTGTTGGGGGTGTTGCTGGTGGCTGGCACGCTGGGGGCACGGCTGGGCATGTTGGCAGTGCTGGAATTTCTGCTGCTGGGCGCTAGCGGCGCACCGGTTTTCGCCAGTTTCCAGAGTACGTTGGCGCTCTTCGGCCCTACCGGCGGTTACCTGCTGGGATATCTACCCGCCGCGGCGCTCTTCGGTATGATTTGCGAGCGTTTTGCCAAGGGAAAATACCTGACGCGCTTCACCGCTACCTTCCTCGGCGCAGTGCCTGCCATCGCTGTCATCTACCTGTTCGGTTGGGCGTGGCTGGCCTTCGGTTTACAGTTAGGCATGGGGAAAGCGCTGGCGATGGGCGTAATGCCCTTCATCGCTATCGATATGCTGAAGGTCATGCTGGCCGCCTCCGCGCTGGCCACCTTCACAAAGCGTGATGCCTGATGACCGGGGCAGCAATCGGATTAACGTTGCTCACCCTCTTTACCCTCCCGGCACAATACGGGAGGGAGTACCCCCCATTGCCCGTGCCACTGCTCGATAGTCTAATCACCTATCAGGAACAGGTTCAGGATAAAACCTACCACAGCGGGGACTGGGTACAGACGGCCGCCGCCATGGATCGCCTGATCATCCTCGAAGGAAAAGACTATCCTGATCGTTACGCGCTGGCGGCATGGTTCCAATGGACGACCAATGACCCCCGCGCCCAGAAATACTACCAGCAAATGCTGGCCGCCCACCCGGACAATGCGGACGCCTGGTATGAGCTTGCGCAGTATTACTTCATTAACCGCCGGGAGTACGCTAAAGCTGAAAAAGCAATGCGCACAGCCATGGCGCTGGGTCTCCCAGCCCCGAAAAACCACCTTCTCGGTTTCTGCCTGATCAAACAAAACAAAGAGGCCGAGGCCCGCGCCTTCTGGGAGTATCTGCTAAAGATGGACCCTACCGACGAGACGGCCAAGCGAGAGCTGGCGGTTGAGTAGTACCTTTAGCTCACAGAATCATCATAATAAACATGAGTCGATATACATTCAGGAGTATCGTTTTTAGCGACAAGCCGTACTCCCTGGCCTGGCCGTGAACGACTAGGCTGGAGGGCCTTCGGCCAATCGCCCTTCGGCCAATCGCCCTTCGGGCGGGACGATGAAGGGAAAGCGTACCCGTCCGAAGGACGATCGGCGTAGCCTTCTAGCCCAGTCGTTCACGACTGGGCGAACGGTATGACCCTAAAAACTATACTACTGGGTATCCATATTGAACTTGGTGCAACTACGGGCAATAATCAAATGAGGGAGGTAATTGCATTACCTCTTTCTCGCTGGGATTAAAATCCCCGCATAATTATGGGGTTTTAAAATCTGATTAAGGATGGAATAATATGCAATCGCCTATTGCGCGCTTTTTTCTTTTTGGGGCTTGTTTCGTCATTATCGTCGCTGGGATGCAGGCGGCGTCCGCGATTCTCGCTCCCGTGCTCTTCGCGCTTTTGCTGACAATAGCGGTGTTGCCCGTCATCAGATGGCTGGTGCAGCGGCGCGTTCCCACCTGGGCGGCAGTGGCACTGGTGGTCTTCACGGTGGTGGCCGCTGGCGTCGCGCTCATCGGCTTCGTCACCGCGTCGGTAGTAAAACTCGCTGATGAATTGCCTGCCTACCAGGACAAGTTCGTGAGTCAATTCACCGCCTTAAACGTGTGGGTCGGGGGGTTCGGCATCCAGCTTCCGCAGCAGTTGCCCCCCGGCACCCTGGCTCCTGCCAATATGCTGGCGGTGGTGGGCAAACTGCTGCGCTCATTGGCGGAGGGTGGGGTGACAGCTCTCATCATCCTGCTGCTCTTCGTAGTCTTCTCCATTGAGTTGCCGCGTGTCGCCCGGATGATTAACGCTAAAATTGGCGAGGACACCGCGATGAAGTCCCGGCTGATGCTGCTGGGTAACAACATAACCGGCTATTTCAATGTGCGGGCGTTCAACAACCTCATCGTCAGCGTCACGTTGACCCTGCTCTTCTGGGCACTGGGGATAGATCTGGCGATTTTATGGGGCGTACTGGCTTTCTTCCTCGGCTATATCCCTAACGTCGGCCTGCCGCTGGCGGTGCTACCGGCGTTCCTGCTGGCGTGGTTCGATAAGGGTGTCGGGGTGGCGCTGGTCGTGCTCATCGGCGCTATCATCATCAACTTCATCTCCGATAATATCCTCACCCCGCGCCTGGCAGGCAAGGAGCTGAATATGTCGCTGACAGCGATCTTCCTTTCCTTCCTCTTCTGGTCATGGATATTCGGCCCCGTCGGCGCGCTCATCTCCGTCCCCCTCACCTCGCTGCTGATGGCCGGATTGGATTGCTACGATGAAACGCGCTGGATAGCCGACATCCTAAGCGCCAGCAGAATGAAGCGCTTCCCGGGAAATAAACCCGCCAAGGTGGAGGTGGGCGAGGAAAACCACGAAGGCACGAAGGCACGAAGAGAGAAGAAAGAATAACGTAACTGTTAAGAGTTTCAAGTCTCTAATCGACCTAACCCCAGAACTATCCTAAAAGAAGTTGTTGGTAATCACCTTGAACGGGGTACTAATGGCAATAACCAAATAATGAGATACTGAGCTTTAGTAGCTCATATATTGAATCAGGTTGTGAGCGAAGCTTATTTCTGTATTTACATGCTGACAACTCTAAACGGTTACAAATAAACACAGAGATGGTAGGAAAATGTGGGTAATAGCCCCCCTTTTTTCTCTTCGTGTCTTCGTGGTTTTCCTCGCTACGCGCTGATCAGCTTCACCCAAGCCACGTACCGGTCCATCCACCCCTGTATGAGTTGCCGGGTGGATTCGGTGGCGATGTTGCCATCAGCATCGAAAAAGCCCTCGCTTATTGAAAGGTAAAGCTCCGGCTGGCTCAGCGTCGGAACATCCAGATAGGAGAGGATGTTGCGCAGGTGCTGCTGCGCCAGCGCCGTGCCGAGGGCCCCGCCGCAGGCCCCCATGATACCGGCGGGCTTGCCCGCCCAGGCACTCTTGCCATAGGGGCGCGAAGCGTGATCGAGGGCGTTCTTCAGCACGCCAGGGATAGAGCGGTTATACTCCGGAGTGACGAAGATCAACCCTTGCGCGGCAAATATCTCCTGTCGCAGCCGCGTCACCGGCGCGTAATCATCCGCCTCGTTATCCTGATTATACAATGGTAGATCGCCGATCTCCACGATTTTAAAGGTAAACTCCGGCGGGGCCAGCCGCGTCACCGCCTGTGCCAACCGCTGGTTAATAGAATCCCGCCGCAAGCTGCCGACGACTACTGCTATATTGTATTGGGGCATGGTTTCTCCCTCTTTAGCTCCAAGTTTCAAGTCCCAAAGTTGGTTTAGAGTCGCCAGACTCTCGCCCAGCCGGAAACGACCGGGCTGGGCTAAGGGATCCCTCAATCCGGCACCGGCACATTCACCACTTGCAGATAGAGGTCGTGTACGGTCACCTCGGTGCTACCGGCGTATGGGGTATTTGGGGCGCGGGTGGCGGTGGTGAGTACCCATAGTCCGGTCTCCGTCATGCCATTGCCGCGCTGCGGGATGATGGATATCGCGCCGTCGGCGCCCAGCACTTCCATGGGCAGCATCCGCTCGGGCATGTCGATATTTGGCACGCCTGGCGCGTTGACGCGGCCGCGTTGCTCCGGCTCCAGGTGGAAGCCGGTAAGGCGCATGGTGTTGTAGAGCACACGGTTACCCAGGCCATCTTGCATCTGGCGTACCCAGTAGAGCCACAGGCGCGGCGGATCCACCGCTGTACCCGCACGATTAGTCTCCAAGGCAATCACCGGGTTGATATCCGGTGCCATACTCCGCGTTAAGCGTTGCAGGCGCGGTAATCCGGCGAGGGACACAGTGGTAATACTACCCTGCAAGACGCGGACATTGCCACGATAGGGATCGACGCGTAAGCGGACAACCGCCCCACCCTGCACGTAATCCAACGGATATTCGCGCGTGGTATCCCACGCCCCGCCTGCCACGGCGAGGAGATGATCAACGCCATCCACCGTCACCGTGAGTTGATTATTCCAACCGAGGAAAACCCCACCGGTGAAGAGCGTATTGGTGGCATTGGCAGTCAGCGTTTCGCTGATGATGCCACTACGCTGATCCGGCGCTTCCGGCAACTTCAGCGCAAGCGCACTCAAGCTCTTCTTCACCGGATCGAAGCGTGCTCTTGCATAATAGATATCGGTATTGCCATCGGCGCGTGCACCTTGGAATACCAGATGCACCAGCGAGTTATCGACGGTATCCACCCACGCTTGCGGCCTGTCCACGCTGGTGAAAGCCCAGGTGAGGGTGTTGAGCGGAATATCTAATTGCCCGCCGCTTGCGGCGTAGAGACCGCGTCGACCGGTAGCGCCCGCTTCATAAATCGCCAATGAATTTCCCCCGACAAGACCAGAAAACATAAGCGCTTTGTCACGTTGCGGGAAGGTAGTGGCGTCAGGCGCGCCCAACCAGGCGATGCCGGGGACAGCGTCCGCCTGTGGGTTGGCCGGATCGAAGAGTTTATAGGCGATATAGGAGATCGGGTAATAGTTGACCTTGGTGTTATTGGTTATCTGCCGTACTGCCGCAACGGTGAAGGTGAGGTGGAACTTGCCGGTACCATCCGGCGTCACCGCTGGCGAGGTGCAGACGATTGGCGTAGGAACATATGCGGAGTTTGGATCTTTCAACGCCGTACGTATAGCCGCCATATCATTAGCAGTAACCGCTGGCACCCACGGGTGGGCCATAATCTCCACTACCGTTTCCTCCGGGGCTACCGTCCAGGCAAGCGGGGCGGTCAGCGTTATCTCACCGGTGGTGGTATCAACGCTCTGCACCACGGCATACTCCGCTCCCAGATTTGCTTCCGTTTCACCTAACACTGGACGTTTACGCAGCACCAGCAGGTCACCAGTGCCGGTGTTATCGCCGTGAACTTTGGCGGCAATCCCCGGGGCCACGGTGACGCTACTGGCGCCGATGGCGCTCACTGCTGCGGTCAGTCGACGTGCCTCGCGGTACCAGATGGTAGTGTCCGTGGTAGTAGTCGGTAATATACCCGGTGCCAGCGGCGTATTGCTGGCCACCCACACGCCCAGGCTACCGCTGGGGAGCACGGCGCTGGTGGGCCAGCTTTCCATACCGGTGAGGTTATTCGTCCAACCTGCCGGGCCACCATTGCGCGCATCAAATACTGGCGGAACAGTTTCATTAGGCGCTACTTGCGATAAGCGCGTTTCGTCGATGCGCATGGTGACGAACATCGGGGCGTTGCTGCCCCAGGTGAGGCGCCCCGTGTAGGTACCCGCTGGCCGCCGATATTCATCGAGCATCGGTACGGCGAAGGGGCGACGGAAATCCAGCTCGCTCCCCGCCGGGCTCTTGGGCAATGTCCAACTACTGCCAGTATTGTCCTGCAGGGTATATGGGTTGAGCTCATCCGCCGTGCGAGGGGTAGCCGCGCCACCGACGTTATGCCGTGGTGACATGCCCGCAAGGCTGATTACCGGATTCGGAGTATAGTTCCCCGGCAGGGTACTGGTGATATCGGAGTTACCCACATTTTCTACCAACGGCTGGGTGTAGGGGAGCCGGATAGTGGTGCGGGCATCAAGTTTGCCGCCATCCACCATCGGGGTCACCGGGCGCAAGCTATTGGCAATGGTGATCTTGTTCACCACCGCAGTTGGATTCACTAGCTGATTGGGGGTAGTCATGTTGAGACTGGCGATATCCGTCGCGTTGGCGGTCATATAGAATGGCTCGCCGAAATCCCACACGCGGTTGCCGTTCAAGTCCATAAAGACACGCGTATCGGTGGCGCCGTAGGCAACGGCCGGTTCGCCATAATCGTTGACGCCGTTGTTGTTCCGGTCGAGATAGAGCATCTCGTTGGCATCCCATACTGCATTGCTATTAATGTCATCGAGGCGGAAATCCTTACCGTATTGGTAATCAGTCAGGTTATTGGTCTCCCAGTAGATTATCCCCGCTGCTTTAGTCAGCGTGGGTTTCACCTCTGCTCTGGTGGCAAAATTACCGTCCTGCTGGTGCGACGGCAACCGGCTGTTCAGCCGCAAGTTGAAGGAATCGTTGTTATGGAGACCGGAACCGAAAGGCACGCTAAGGGCCTCGTTACGCAACGGCAGATGGTACTCCACATATGGATCATACTGGAAGCCGTTCCACTCCGCGTTAGTGTGCGCTTTACCCAGGGCGAAAGCACCCGTGAGGGTAGCATTCCAATTTTTCGGTGTGGCAGTATCGTTACGCAGATCACTTGGTATGGTCAACAAGCGGAACATGTCGCCATTTGGCTGCGCGTCGATGAGCGAATCGTTCTTCACTCCGATAACTGGCGTGGTGGCTGTGTTCCCCGGCGTCTGGCCGGTGGCCGTGCCCATCGTTACTTTGCCATCGCTGGCCACGCCAGTGACGTTCACCGGGTTGGTGAGAATGAAGTCCGGTGCCCACTCATCGCGCACGGTGGCATCAATTGCCAACTTGCTTGAGAGCGACGCCAACGTGAGTGTGGCATCGGCAGCGCCAATGACCGAATCGGTGACATACGCTTCTACATCACTCATGCCCGACGGGTTGCTCGTGGGATGATGGAAGAGCACGCGATGGTTCTTCAAGGCGAGGAAACGCGCTTCATCGGCAGGGGTGGCCGGTTTCGTCAGCAGCACTGTCGTGGTTCCGACAGTTGCTGGCACCGCCAATGATACCCGTGCACCCTGCACGGCCCTATCAATAAAGGGTACTTCTTTGCCCCAGCCCCAGTCCGGTATACGCTGATTCATGCGGGTACGCGCCTGCTGGATGGTCACCCGCCATGCATAGGGTAGCGCCAACGACTTCACCAGTCCGCCGATGCCGCCAACTGTACGGTCGTAGCGCAGTATGTCGTCGGTTGCCAATGGTATCTCAAAACCTGAGGTAGCGGTGTTGAGGCCGAGTGTGGGCAGCGATCCGAGCGCCACAGTTGCCTGCCCTGTTTGCCCGTTAATATACGTCACCACGCGGCCAGTCTTGGGAGGCACGATAGTGGCCTGCTGTGCCTGTTGCGGGCTGAGGGCACCAAAAACCCGCATCCCCTGGTAACCCTGCGGGCCAGGCCTGCCAACTGGTACGCCGACGACGCCTTGGATCCCATAATTGGGCGCATTGCTGTTACCTTGGTTCAGATTCCGCTCGATGACGAAGGTGAGCGGCAGACCGGTCTCCGGGTCAAGCTGATTATAGGGCGAGAAGGCGCGCGGTTCGGCTCCGGGGCCAAGGCGGGTGAGATTGCGTTCCATCACCGCCGGGTTGTTCGCGCTTGTAGACTCATTAACGTAGCCGTTATAGTACAGGCGCACGCGGAAGACGCCGGTCCAGCCATTTTGCACCGGAGTTTCTTTGCGTTCCACCAGTGCCGTATTCTTCGTGTTATCACCGTCATAGGTGTTGGCGCTGACGAAGAGCTGGTTATTCGCCATCGTCGAGCCGCCCATCTCCATGGGCACTGGATGGTTAAAGAGTTGCAGGAACAGGTTCGCTTTCGCCTTAAAGTTATGCGCTCCCGTTTCCTTGATCTCCGAACCCGAAAGCATCACAGAATCTTTCAGCGTCGGTTTGGTTTTGGTCGCGAGGAATATCTTCGTCCCTGTCCCCCCGAGGAGTTTAGCCCAGGTGCGGGTTGCGTCATCCGGCACAATGCTGATCGTCTTCTGTGCAGCATCGACGCCAATTACCTGCAACACGGTGTCATTATCGCCGATGACGATACGTTGCCCTTTGCGCAGCGCCGTAACGTCGCTCACCGCCAGCACCTTCGGATCAGTCTGGTCGGCCGTTACCGTCGCCAGTTCCAGATCATTCTCCGGGATACCATCCCGCACGCGGGCGATAAAGAACAGGTTCAACTCGGACAGATAACCCTGGTTGCGGTTACCCGTATCCTCAGGCCAGAGAATATAGCGCTGGCCCAGTTGGTTATGGAAATTCAGCTGCCAACGCGGATAGTTGCTGAAGGTCCAGGTGTCACCGACGGTATGCCCGGTATTAGTGGCAAAGACGATGCGCACTCCGCCCGGCAGCAGATTCGGGATGCCCTGGGTGGTGGATATGGCCACTGCGGGCGCACTCCACGTTCCTCCGGCGTCGGTAGACCAGACGATCATATCTGGCGCCACAGAAGCAATCTTCACTATCAGTGTCTGCTGTATGTCCATGGCGATGCCACCGACGAGCTTCAGGTCGTTTTTGCCTGTTCCGGTGAAGACGATCGGCCCGTCAATGGTAGTAGTTGGCGAAACTTTAGTCACCCAGTTGCTGTCGGATACGAATGGGGTATAGTTCGGGTCCATCAGCACATCCGGCAGAATATCCTGAATATCAATCATATCAATCGGCCCCTGGCCAGTGTTCTTCACATTGATGGCGAACTTCCACCAGTTAGCGTCCGCGCTGGCGCCGTTCCACAGGTCAGGATCAGGTACGGTGAATGACCAGGCAGTACCGACTCCATGGCCTGTGATAGCATCAAATGCGATCATCACCCCATTGCCTAGGTTCAGCGCGGTGTTGGCGGGCGGTATCGGGGTGGAGAGGCTCCAGGTGGTTCCACCATCAGACGACCAGATGACGTTGTCGGTGGGGACAATGGTATCTATTTTTACGACATAGTTGAAGGTCAGACCGGCGAGCGGCGCGCTGACGATAGTCATGTCGTTGAGAGAATTCGGGGTTGGGAGTGCGGTATGTATCCACGGGTTGCCGATGAATTTCTCCACCGATTTGCTCACCTGCAACGTGGAGGCGACGAGCTTCTCCCCGTCGTAGGCCGGGTCTTTCGGATCTAATATGGGCAACCCACCCGGCCCCGGAGTATTGATCGGGATAGTGACCGGCGGGGTATAATCGCCCGGCAATGGCCCGTTCGGGTCCTGGCCATTCGGCGTGGCGCCAGTTCCAGTGCCGCCACCATTGGGGGTGGTGCCGCCGTCCCACGGGGGATTCCCCCCGGTGCCGCCCGGTAAGATCACCGGATCGCCGGTAGTCGGGGTATCGGGGAAGGTGTCCGTCGGCACTCCGCCGTTCCAGACATCACCGCCGCCGACATCACTGCCGCCACCGGGATTTGGATTATAATCAGGGCCGCTGAAGATTCCGCTCGTCGGCTCATACTGGCTGCCGAACGCGTAGATATACTGGTCACGCGACGCCTGATATACCAGCGCCCGACCATCCGCATAGCTACGCATCCCCACCACCGGCGAGGCGACCAATCGGTCGCGCATATTCTTCTGCCAGCGTACCGCATGAGCGTTGCCAAAGAAGTTGATGGCGGTGAGATTATGATCGTTGGAGCCCACATAAACCGTATAGTTACGTACAAAAGGATAGACGGTGAATGACCAGCTATCGCCCAGTGTATGCCCGCTCATAGCAAGGAAGCGCACGCTGACGCCCTCGCCGAGTGACTGCAATTCTCCGGTGATGGGTAAAACGGTTGTTGCCCCGCCATCTTTCTGCCAGGTGAATTTGTCTGCTACCCCGCCGGTGGCTGTGGCGCTGATGCTAACGGTGTACACCGCCTTCGCCGCACCGGTGTATTCCGCCGTCGGGCGAATATCATTCACGCCGGTGCCGGCGAAAATCGGCTCGCTGAACGGAGTGCTGATCTCGCCGGTAATCGCTGGCGAAGTGAGGATCGGCCCACCAGTCTGGTATTGCCATAGCTCCACCAGCGCGGGGGTAAAGGCGGTGACTCTACCGTTCAGGTCGCCGATGATAATCGCCTGCTCTTCCGTACGCAGCATGGTGATGGCGGCGGGCAAAACGCCCAGCAACGTCACCGTCATGTTTACATTATCAACACTGGTGATCTCCGCGGTAAGCGCCGGCAGGCTACCGGGGAAAGTTACGCGCATCCCCGGCACCAGCCCGATGACTTTATTCAACGTCAATGTGTTACCGGCTCTTGCGGTGACGGTGTAGTTGAAGAAGTTACTCTCCGGCACTGCGGCGGCGGTGACTGCCACCGGGCCGAGGTTGACGCTACTGATAGTCGCGCCGTTGTCCGGGTTGAGCTGGTAGAAGGTTCCCGTATTGCCCCCCAGGAAATTATCCGTACCCACGTACAACGCGGGCGCGCCCGCCACCGTGGTGAGCATTGGCGCGGCGGTGACCGGCCCCGCCAGCGCATCCTGCGCCGTGCGCCAGAGCACACGCTCATCATCGTTAGTAGCGGTGGTATCCAGCGCGATAACGTAGCCACGATTGGTGAGTGGTACGCTGATGCCGACGTACAGCCGGGTTCCGTCACTGCTTAAAGTGGCGCTGGTGAGTTTGAAGAACGTCTCGCTAGAATCAACCGGCGCGACGGCATAATGCCACCGCTCATTGCCATCGAAATCAAGCGCGTAGACCACATTATCATCAGTGGTGATATAGAAGGCGCATTGCGTCTGGTCAACCTTCTCGGTAACGACCGGCAACGACACCGCCGGGGAGGAGTTGATCACCCCGATGGGATCCGCGCCGCGCCGCGGGAATGTCCACGCCAGCAGTCCAGCGCGATTAACCGCATATACCCGCCCCTGTTGGCCCGGATTAGCGGCTACCTTCGAGATGGCGATGTTATGATTGCGCAACACGATATGGGGAGTATACAAGCGCAACTGATTGCCCGAACGGCTGCTGACAACGCCGAATATTTCGAAGTTAGCGCCAACGCTATCATCGGCCAGATATACCTGCGCCCCTATGGGATACGCGTTTACATCGGCCACCTGCAAAGCGACGATTCGCTGGCCCGGAGTGAGCACGACCGGTGTTTCATTGCCATTGCCGTCAACGCCGATAGCCGCATCCAAAGGTTGCAAGACGCTGGTGGGGATCTCCGCAGTACCGAAAACGATCAACTCGCCGGTATGCGCCGGGCTGTATTGATCCTTGATGCTGACCACCGCCGGGGAGGAGATGACGCGCCCAACACGGTTGTTATCGGTGAATGTCCAGAGAGGAGCGCCGAGGGCGGCGTCATAGGCGCGCAGGGCACCATGCGAGATAATATTGCCGCTGGCATCGGGTACATCTGCCATTCCCTGATAGAGTACACCCAGCGGATGACCGGCCTCGGCATAGCCGATTGCCGGGGAGGAATCCAATGTGGCCCCGGTTGCCTGATACCAGCGCAGGCCGCTGGTGGCGGGCCCAGGGCGACCGGCGTAACCGGTACGCTGATTATTGCGATGGAAAGTATACCAGATGGAGTCGCTTTCTGGATAAACAATAGCGGTTGCCTGCGCCGGGAAACCCGCC
>JBBRXO010000068.1:0-15444 GCA_038248345.1 Armatimonadota bacterium
CAATGGGCATTGCGCTCGCCGAATCAATTTTCGTAGTAGAAAAAAAGGAGGGCAGCCATCCTGGCCGCCCCCCAATCAAGTTAAAATGCGGTCAGGATGACCGCGTTTCATTTTACCCCAGTATCGCCTTCAAATCCGCATCTGCCGTGGTGGTGGGCATGATGTTGAAGTTCTCCACCAGCACGTTGAGGATGGCGGGGGTGACGAAGGCGGGGAGGGTGGGCCCGAGGCGGATGTCGCGGATACCCAGGTGCAGCAACGTGAGGAGCACCACCACCGCTTTCTGCTCATACCAGCTGAGGATTATCGACAGCGGAAGCTCGTTGACGCTGCAACCGAAGGCATCTGCCAACGCCACGGCGATTTTGATGGCGCTGAAGGTGTCGTTGCACTGCCCGATATCCAGCAGGCGCGGCAGGCCGCCCAGGGTGCCGAACTCCAGCTTGTTGAAGCGGTATTTGCCGCACGCCAGCGTGAGAATGATGCAGTCCTGCGGGATATTCTCGGCCAGCTCGGTGTAGTAGTTGCGTCCGCTTTTGGCGCCGTCGCAGCCGCCTATCAGGAAGCAGCGCTTCAGTGCGCCGCTCTTCACCGCGTCGATGACTGTGGGGGCAACGCTCAGTACCGCTTCATGACCGAAGCCCACCAGGATGGTCTTTTCCGGGGCATCCTCGGTGAAACCTTCGGCAGCCAGTGCCGCCTCGATCACCGGGGTAAAGTCCTTGTCCTCTCCGATATGCGCTACGCCAGGGAAGGCCACCAGCCCGGTGGTGAAGATGCGGTCGATATAGCTTGGCCGCGGCTTCTGGATACAGTTGGTGGTCATCAGGATAGCGCCGGGGAAGGCATCGAACTCTTTCGCCTGATCCTGCCAGGCGCCGCCGTAGTTGCCTACCAGATGCGCATATTTGTGCAGTTCCGGATAGCCGTGGCACGGGAGCATCTCGCCGTGGGTGTAGATGTTGATTCCCTTGCCTTCGGTGGCTTTCAGCAGCAGTTCCAGATCGAGCAGGTCATGCCCGCTGACCACGATGGCCTTGCCCTTTATCGGGGTGACACGCACGGGGGTAGGCACCGGGTGGCCGTATTTGCCGGTATTGGCGGTATCCAGCAGCCCCATCACGGTGAGGTTGACCTCGCCGACCTTCAGTGTCATGGCAACTAATTCGCCCAGTTCGTAATTCTCGCGGCAGAGGAAGGCCAGTGCCTCATGGAAGAAAGCGAAGACTTCCGGATCTTGCTGCCCGAGGATGAGCGCGTGGTCAGCGTAGGCCGCCATGCCTTTCAGCCCGTAGGTGATGAGCTCCAGCAGGCCGGTGACGTCGTCGCCAAACTTGGCTTTGCGGGCATCTACACCAGCGTCTGCACCCTGCTGTACTAGTCCCTCTATGGTTGCCGCCGGCACCCATTCCGCTGGGCCGCCCATCGGGGTGGCTGCGGGGGCCACTTCGGTCAGCTTCGCTGCTGCGCGCTGTTTTAGTGTGTACATTTCTTGCGCCATCTCCTGCAAGCGGATGGGGTCGAAGTTGACGTTGGTGACGGTGGTGAAGAGGACTTTGATGACAAAGGCATCAACCTCATGGTCAACAACGCCGTAGCGGCGCAACTCATGCGCGATCATCCCCAGTCCTTTGACGCCGTAGAGCAGGCAATCCTGCAAGCGCGCCGTTGTTTCGTCTTTGCCGCACACACCGCCAGCGGTACAACCGGTCCCCCGGGCTGTCTGCTCGCACTGATAACAGAACATACTCATATTGAACTCCTTTATGCTAGTTTGGCTAATATCTGCCCAAATCATAGCAGATTTTTATCGACTTGTCTACCACTAAATCTGTCGTATTTAGTATATTTGCCAAAGAAGTCCAATATCCTTGTTGGTTTTTCGTACAATGTGTTAATTTGTGGCTTGTATGGCGAAGATGTCTTGTTGAAATTACAGAAAACCTTACTGTTGTTGGGGTTCGGGGAGATTTGGAGTGTTGGAAGGGTAACAGATCAGAGTTTCAAGTCTCTGATCTACCTAACCCCGGAATATTCCTACATACAAGTTGTAGATGATTGTAAAACCTCATTGACACCAGACCTGGGGAGTTGCCCCAGGGACAGATTGGATGCGAAACATCAAACCTAATGGTTTTGCAATTACCTCAAGTTGTAGATATTAAAAATAACGGGGTACTAATGGCAATAACCAATATAGGGAGATACTAACATAGCCTTGGGCGCAACCCGGGTAAGGGGTTAAAATCCTAAGGTGAAGCGTTCAAAAAGCCTACCCCGGGCTTCATCCGAGGCTATGTTAGTATCCGTTTGAAAGCTACTGTACCCTAGTAGCCTATATATTGAATCGGTTGTGGGCGAAGCTTTCTTTAGTGTTTGCATACAGACAACACTGGTTTGTCACTAGTTGGACGGAAACATATACATGGACTGCCGGAAAGGGTAATATAATGGTAACGGCTGATGCCGAAGAATCAAATGGAATGGTGATGTACGATGTTGAATTTATCTTCTCAAGCTGATTATGCTATTCGTTCAATGATCGATATGGCGATGAATCCTGGGTTGCAGAGTACGCTACCCGCGATTGCGGATCGGCAGGGGATACCGCGCAAGTTTCTGCCGACGATATTTCAGTCACTGAATCATGCGGGGCTGATTAAACTGGTCACCGAAACTGGTGGGGTAGAGCTAGGGATGGTACCGGCGGAGATCACATTGAGGCGAATCATCGAAGTAGTGGATGGCCCGCATGAGTTGTACTTTTGCGAGATTCACGATAATGATTGCGCTGCGCGAGTGGCTTGCCGTCTGCGCGATGTCCTCTCCAATGCCAATGATATGCTATTGCAGAGCATTGAAAAAATCACGCTGGGCGATTTGATCCCCAATGATTGTATGCTGCCCACAACTACAGAAAATGAATAACGAAGGGACAGAAAAAATATGGATGGTACTTATCGCTCCGAAATTAACCCTGGTGATACGGTAGAGATAATATTGAAGGCGGATCAGGCGACGGGTAAAATGACCCGCGGAGTAGTAAAAAGAATCCTCACCAGATCCTCCACTCATCCGCGCGGCATCAAGGTGATACTGACCGACGGCCAGGTAGGCCGCGTATGTATGATAGTCGCCATGCCGAAGGTGCGGTAGTACAGCACCGCATAGAGCTGAATGATTTTTGAAACACGAAGACACGAAGGCACGAAGAGAGAATTGGGGGCAATTGGCGCTCCTAGGAATTCACATATATTCACCCCGAAGGCATGGCGGAATATACCCCAGGGCGGGAGCACTGGGAATGATATACCGGGGGCTGTACGCAAGGACAGTCCCCGATTGCGCACCACCACCTCTTGACACATTCCCCCATAATAGTTACGCTGGATTCATCCATTTATACCGGGAAGGATGCTGTTATGACTGATGTGGTTGCCCCGCCGGAGTTGGCGATGCTGATTGAGCGGTTCAGCGAGCATATTGACGCCTATCGTGGGCTTGATTACAAGGAAGCGCAGGTGCGGCAGGAGTTTATTGATCCGTTTTTCAAGCTGCTGGGCTGGGATATGGATAACAACAACAGCTATGCCGAACAGTATAAAGACGTGGTGCATGAGGATGCTATCAAAATCGGCGGAGCCACCAAGGCACCTGATTACTCCTTCCGCATCGGCGGGGTGCGCAAATTTTTTGTCGAGGCGAAGAAGCCATCGATGAATATCAAGGATGATACCGCCGCCGCCTACCAGGTGCGGCGCTACGCCTGGTCGGCCAAGTTGCCGGTGAGTATCCTCACGAATTTTGAGGAGTTCGCCGTATATGATTGCCGCAAGAAGCCGGAGTCAACCGACTCCGCTGCCACCGGGCGCATCATGTACTTCAAATTTCAGGATTATGTGAAGGAGTGGCCGCTACTGCTGGGCACGTTCTCGCGCGAGGCGATCCTCAAAGGCTCTTTCGATAAATTCGTCTCCTCCAGCAAAAACAAACGCGGCACCAGCGAAGTGGACGAAGCCTTCCTGAGCGAGATTGAGGGCTGGCGCGACCAGCTGGCACGCAACTTCGCTTTGCGCAACCCAGATATTAGCCAACGCGAGCTGAACTACGCCGTGCAACGCACCATCGATCGCATCATTTTCCTGCGCATTTGCGAGGACCGCGGCATCGAACCCTACGGCCAGTTGCAGGCACTGCTGAATGGCGAAGGCGTCTATCAGCGGCTGTGTACTATATTTGACCGCGCCGATGAACGCTATAACAGCGGCCTCTTCCACTTCCATACGGAGAAGGGACGCTCCGAAGCCCCTGATGGGCTATCCTTCTCGCTACTGCTCGATGACAAAGTACTAAAAACACTATTCAAGCGGCTGTATTACCCGGACAGCCCGTATGAGTTCTCTGTGTTGCCCGCCGATATCCTCGGGCAGGTGTACGAGCAGTTCCTCGGCAAAGTAATCCGCCTCACCGCCGGGCACCAGGCGAAGGTGGAGGAGAAGCCGGAGGTGAAGAAGGCGGGCGGCGTCTACTACACCCCCACCTACATCGTCGACTACATCGTGAAGAACACCGTGGGCACGCTGCTGGCGGGCAAAACGCCGCGGGAGGCGGCCACCCTGCGCGTGCTCGACCCCTCCTGCGGCAGTGGCTCATTCCTCATCGGCGCGTACCAGTTCCTGCTGGACTGGCATCTGCAATGGTACCTGGCCGATGGGGCGGAGAAGCACGGGTGCGGCAAAAGCGCCACGCTGCACCCCGCCGAGGGCGGCTGGCGGCTGACCACGGCGGAGCGCAAGCGGATATTGGTGAATAACATCTACGGCGTGGACATCGACGGCCAGGCGGTGGAGGTGACCAAGCTCTCGCTGCTGCTCAAGGTGCTGGAGGGCGAGACCACCGCCAGCCTGACCAACCAGATGGCGATGTTTCGCCAGCGCGCACTGCCCGACCTGGGTGCCAACATCAAATGCGGCAACTCGCTCATCGGCCCCGACTTCTACCAGCACAGCCAGCTGCTGCTGCTCGATGAGGAGGAGCACTACCGCATCAACGTCTTCGACTGGCACAGCGACAAACTCGGTTTTGGCAAGATAATGAAGGCGGGCGGGTTTGATGTTGTTATTGGGAATCCACCGTATGTTAGAATCCAAGCGATGAAAGAATGGGTGCCTGTCGAGGTTGATTTCTATAAGAAGAAGTATTTATCAGCCAGCAAAGGAAATTATGACATATATGTCGTCTTTGTAGAAAAGGGATTGTCTCTGCTCAATCCGCAGGGATTACTGGGTTTTGTTTTACCACACAAATTTTTCAACTCGCAGTATGGGGAAGCATTGCGTGGTATAATCGCTGATGGGAATCACCTGAAGGAAGTAGTACACTTTGGAAGCCAACAGGTCTTTCCTACCGCTTCTACATACACCTGCCTACTATTACTGCAACAATCCGATAGAAGCGTATTCCGATTCAGACAAGTGGATGACTTGGAATTATGGAAGACCGATATGACTAGTTTTCCCGATATAAAAATCACGCAGCCAGTTGGTTCTTGCGAATGGAATTTCACTTCTCTCCTCGATAGAACTATCCTTGACAAGATTGAGCAACTTCCATATAGGTTACACGATGTCACACTGCGAGTTTTTCAAGGGCCTATCACCAGTGCCGACAAGATATTTCTCTTCAAAAAATGGAAGACCTCATTGGATAATAGCCAAATGGAAGTGTTTTCACAGGCATTAGGTTGCTGGATTACAATTGAGTCATCAATATTGAAGAAGGTTACACGTTCTGGTGATGTATTGCCCTACTACGCGAAGAATTCTTCGTATGTGCTTTTTCCATATGCTGTGCAAAATGACCAGAAAGCTTATTTGCTTTCCGAATCTAATCTAGCTACAGATTATCCACTTGCATGGAATTACCTCTGCTGTAATCGAAGAGAATTAGAGAAACGAGAAAAAAAGAGTTTTCGTGATAATTCATGGTACCGGTTCGGCCGTACGCAAAACTTGGGGATGTGGGAACAACCGAAATTATTAGTGCCATACATGGTGAAACGTTTATGTGCATATATTGATACCAAAGATGACTTCTACTTTATCAACGTTACTACCGGCGGGTACGGCATTCTGTGTAACACCAAATATGCTTCACTTCAATACTTGTGTGGACTACTAAACTCGCGTCTACTTGGCTTTGCATTACGTCATTACTCTACGGACTTCCGTGGTGGTTATATTGCTGCAGGCAAGCAGTTTCTTGACAAACTTCCCATCCGCACCATCGACTTCGCCAACCCGGCGGAGGTGGCGTTGCATGAGCGCATGGTGGGGCTGGTGGAGACGATGCTGGCGTTGCAGCAGCAGCTGTCCGCCGCCACGCTGGAGCAGGGGCGCGAGCAACTGCGCCGCCGCATAGAGGCCACCGACGCGCAGATTGACGCGTTGGTGTACCAGCTATACGGGCTGACGGAGGCGGAGATAGCGGTGGTGGAGGGTCTTTAGGTCTTTAGTCTCTTCTCGGTTATTTTCTGAACAACTTGTAGAGAATGAAGCAAGTTTTTAATGCCGGGTGGTGCAGAGAAGTCGTCCTCTATCGTTGTAATTCACAGGATATATGGATAATAGAGGATTATGAGGATAAGACAAACAGGGAAGTATTATCTCAAAATATTATTCTACCTTCTTATCCTGACTATCCTCTTTATCCTTAAATCCTGTGAATTAAAGCGTTAGGGCATGATGCCAAGCCTTAGCGCGGCCCCGCTAAGGTATACAAATATTTAACCACGGAGTGGCGGTCAGGTAGCGCCCTTCAGTGTGCTTGATCTTATAGCCACATCCTTTAGGGTGTGGTGAACGTTTCCGCCACCCTTTCAGGGCGGAGATAATTAATGATGCTCTAACCCGGCGCTTGCGCACCGGGCTAAAATGCGCCACCCCTTCGGGGTGGGACGCGCGCCAATGCGTAGATTGGCGTTCCCAGGGGGTGACAGAGATGAAATGCTGCCATTGATCTTGACAATGACGCTTAAGTAGGATATTTTATACTGTAACTACTATAGACTGTGGCGGATGTTAGACGGTTACACCGGCTAACATCCTTTTTTTGTGAGTCAATGCGGAGGAGTAAACGTGGGCAGTACCGTTATTGTGGGCACCCAATGGGGTGACGAGGGTAAAGGGCGTGTGGTGGATGTATATGCCGCCAACGCGCTAGTTGTGCGTTTCCAGGGTGGGGACAACGCCGGGCATACGGTGAAGATCGGGGAGCAGTCGTTCGCGCTGCATCTGATCCCATCCGGTATCGTGCGCGAGCGCCCGTGCGTGCTGGGCAACGGCATGGTGATTAATCCCAAGTCGTTGCTGAAAGAGATCGCTGATCTGGAGGCCAAGGGGATCAACGCCCGTCCGCATATCCATATCAGCGAAGATGCGCACCTGATTATGCCGTACCATCTGGCGCTGGATGCCGCGAGCGAGCGCGCCATGGGCAAAGGCAAAATCGGCACCACACTGAAGGGCATCGGCCCCGCTTACACCGATAAATACAGCCGTGTCCACGGTCTCCGCATGGGTGACCTGCGCAATGCTGATTATTTCCGCACGCGTCTGGAGGCTATCGTCGCCGACAAGAACGACGTGCTGACGAAACTGTATGACTGGGAGACCACCTTCTCCGCAGATGAGATTTTCGACGAGTACATGAAGTACTACGAAGAGATCAAGTCGATGATCTGCGACACCGCCGAGATGATCTGGCAGGCGATTCAGCGTGATGAAGAGGTGCTTTTTGAAGGCGCCAACGCCACCATGCTGGATATTGATCACGGCACCTACCCGTATGTCACCTGTTCGACACCGACCGCTGGCGGGGCGGCTGTCGGCTCTGGCGTCGGCCCTGGCTATCTGGGCAATGTCATCGGGGTAGTGAAAGCCTACACCAGTCGCGTGGGCTAGGGGCCTTTCCCCACCGAATTAAATAACGCCACCGGCGAGCGTATCCGCGAGCTGGGGCATGAGTACGGCACCACCACCGGGCGTCCGCGCCGTTGCGGCTGGCTGGATATCTGTGTGCTGCGCAAAGCAGTGCGCGCCAACGGGCTGGCCTATATGGCGCTCACCCATCTGGATGTTATGGGCGAATTCGACGAGATCCCTCTCTGTGTGGCCTATGAGATTGATGGCAAACGGGTGGATACCTTCCCCAGTTCATTGTGGGAAGTGGAACGTGCCGTGCCGATCTATGAGATCATGCCCGGCTGGAAGACATCGCTGGATGATTGCCGTTCCTATGCTGACCTGCCGGTAGAAGCGAAGGCGTACCTGGATCGTATTGTCGAGTTGACCGGAGTGCCACTCTGTATGGTCACTGTGGGCAGCGAGCGTAATCAGACGATTATTCTACGCGATGCCTCTACTATGTAGTCACTTCACGCCCGGAGACTTGCTCTTCGGGCGTCGTTTCAGCTGGTCTCCCAGGCCGCAAACGCAACTTTTTCCGCTCGCTGGTGTTTAATAATATATAACTCGGTGTAAAACCGTCAGGGAATTTGTTACTAACTATGAAGATCTTCGCTAAATTATTGCTCATCTGTACTTGCTGTTGTATGTTGCTGGCGCCACTAGCCGTGCTGGGAGAAGACCCCCCCAAGCCGTTGCAGATTGATGCAACCGCCAATGGCTGGACTGTCAGCGCCATCAACGTAGATGCCCATGAGTTGTTGACTTCGCTGGCGGCAAGCGCTCATATGCAGATGATCGTCGATGACACCGTGCGCCGGCAGGTGACCATCCATATTATTGATCGTCCGGCATTGGATATTCTGAAGATAGTCGCTAATGTCTACGGTTTTTCCACGGCAGAGATCAACGGAGTGCAGTTGGTCTCGGAGGGAGCGCCGCGTTCCCCGGCTTCCTATTTGCTGTCGGATATCACCACTATCTCGACGAAGTTCGTTACTCCTGACTCGGCGCGGGCCTTATTACCGTCGTTTTTGCAAAGTTCAGTAGCGGTTAACAGTAATCGTAACGCGCTGGTGCTTTCCGGGCCGAAATCAATCCTCGACAAAGTTCGCCAGGATGTTGAGATGTTCGACAAGCCGACGCAGCAAATTATGTTAGACGTCAACGTGGTGGAATTTACCGATATGGATACGGACAAATTCACCGCCATGCTGGGCGAAAAGAACGCCAAGGTTGGCGTGACGACCGATTCTCTCACCGGGCAAGTGACGTTATCAGCATTGACGACACTGCCGACAGATTTCAATGTGCAGTTGAACGCACTGGTGACTAACCGGAAAGCGCGGGTACGCGCAAATCCGCGTATCGCCACCATTACTGGGCAGTATGCCTCAATTTTCATCGGACAGCAGCAGTATCTCAATGGTTCCAGTTCCATTTCCGCCGGTGTGTCCCTCGCAGTGACACCGTTTACCGGTGGCGATGGCGATATTATCCTGGATATGACTGAAGAGATCAGTACCTTAAGCGCGCCGGAGGGTAGCTCCACCGTACCGACCAAAACTCAGCGTACCGCCAAGAGCAACATCCGGGTACGTGATGGCCAAACGATCATCATCGGTGGCCTAAGCCAGGATGAAGTGCGTACGGTACGGCGTTCCATTCCTATTCTGGGCAACCTGCCGTTAATCGGCAATCTATTCCGCTCCAAAACCACTGAACATACCAAGGTGGACTTGGCGATCTTCATCACCGCCCGTCTGTTAACACCTACCGGACATCTGCCCAACGAAGATATGAAGCAATTATTGCCAGCAAATACCACCATCAAAATGGGAATAGCTCAATGAAGCTCTGGGCATGGCTGGCAATATCGCTGGCAGGCATATGGTTGACACCAGTAGTTACCTGGGCACAATTAGCAGAACGTGCTACTGTGTTGACTGACGTAACGGTGGAGAAGCGCGCCAATGTGCTGCGCATCCGCTTGAGTACGGATGGCCCGGTGAGCCTGCAGCAATCTAGTGGTCTGACGAGTCAATACAAACGGATAGCGTTTATCTTGCCGAACTCCCGCTACACTGTCCCCGATTTTATAAATGTTGATGTATTTCCGGTGAGCCATCTGGAGTTCGCCCCAAGTCCTGATGAGCCGCAGGATGTGATGTGTACCATCGTGAATTACACCGAGGTGGTGTTTGCGGCATTGGGGGGGCAGGATTACAGCCAGTATGCGTCTGCCGGCGCTTCCCGGGTGCTGATCTCCAATAATTCTCCTACTGAGATTCTGATCCAGATCACCTTGGATCGCAGCAACGCCGGGAAAGATTTCACCCGCACGCCCGCGCAATGTACCGTCACGGGAACACGTGACTCATTGACGTTGAAGTGTATTAATACGAAACTGGGTACAGTAGTAGATAAACTGTCAGAGGCAACGCAGATCCCCATAAATCTGGACCTGGAGACAGAACCAGCGGTGAGTGTGAATATGGAAAACGTAGTGCTGGAGCGGATATTGGATTCGATAGCATTGGGATATGGACTGAACGTAGCGAAAACCGGGCAAAAGATAATCGTCACCACCGGTGTGCCTAAAACTGGTTCGTCATATGCGCTAGCCAGCCAACGCACTATTCAATTGCAGTATCTATCATCTGATGAGTGCATGAAATTATTACCCCAAGCGGCGCTCCCGATGCTGAAAGCGAATGAGGATGGGAGATCGTTAGTCGCCGCTGGCACCCCGATGATGTTGGACAAAATTGTCCGTGATGTGGCGGTTATTGATCAGCCGTCTTATCATGTAAATCTGCAAGTCACCACCATCTCCAGCGATGCCACGGATGACGTCATCAATAGTATCGACCGACTGCTTTTTGACGGGCATACGAAGATTGATTTGCCAGAGCAGGGGATATCAGTATCCGCAGGGAAAACGAATAGTAATGATATGTTGGCATCGTTGCAAGGGCTGCTTACATCACGGGTGGTTACGATTAAATCAGCCCCGGGCATCCAGGTAATCAACGGTGAGACTGCCTCGCTTTTTGTCGGCCAGACGATAAATCTTATCGTGGAGTCGAACGGCAATGCAAATTTGACGGCTATCGATGCTGGCACGATGCTGAATGTTACCCCGCATACCAGTAGTGAGTGGGTAAATCTTACTACTAAAGTGGAGAATTCGTTTTTGCAGGAAGAGAATTCCCTAGGCCCGTTAATCAGCTCGCAGAAGGTAAACACTACCTTACGGATAAAATCTGGTGACACCTTGATTATCGGAGGGTTACGGGTAAAAACAGAGGAAGTGCAACGCGAAAAGATTCCGTTAGCGTTGCGAAGGTTCAAGGTATCGGCGGACATTCCTACCAAATATCGCTCCAATAAGGCAGTTCGTGCCACCTGGGTATTACTATCTGCCACGACATCAGCGACCGCGCTGGCGAACCCGCGCAAAATGAATGAGGTATTAAGATGATTAGAAGTTCACAATTAAGCATTATGATCATGCTACTGGCAGTACTGGCGATATTCAGCGCCCTCCCGGCACACGCCGAGGCCTATTGCTACCTCAATTCAATGAAAGTTGATTCGCTGAAGAATGGGATGCAGGTCACCGTATCGGCGGATGGGATCCTTTCCTGGGCGTGGGCAACTGGTATCAGTGTGCCGGTGATGACGGCTACCATCAACTTCACCTCCACGCGCCAGGCGTTGGACAAGACATTTTATTCCATCAGCAAAGACCCTCTCAACTCCGTGCTCTTCACTGAATCCGCCGACGGTAAAACGGTTTCAATGGTCATGAGTATGACGCAGGCGTCGCGGATTTCTGCGGTTGCCAGTGAAGATCGTCAGTCATTGATCATCACCATATTTTCCGCCTATACAAATGAAACCAGACCGACAACGACAGCTGGGCAACAGATAAAGGCCGGGAGTTTTACCATCACCCGGCATGGTGACCAGGTTGATGTGGTAGCGATAAAAGCAGAGATTAAAGCGCTCATCTCTGATCTCGCGCTGAAATGCGACTTGAATGTCGCCGTTCACGATGGAGTGAATCACAATATCAGTATCAATATGCAGAATAAAACCCCGGTAGAGGTACTGCAGGGGATAACCGCTGGGTATGGGCTGGCGCTCTCGAAGGATAATGACGTCTATATGATCAGCGAGGGTGTGCCGGCGGATCTGTCTACCTATCAGCGTAGTAGCACCGCTACCTTCCCGATGAAGTACCTGCGCGCTTCTGATGCCAAAACGCTGCTCCCCTCGTTTCTCTTCCTCTATATTCGCGACAATCCGCTGCAGAATGCGGTGGTCGTCACCGCCCCCTCCCAGCTTATCGACAAAGTCGGGCGCGACCTGAAAGTACTCGATACTCCGCCCGCGATGGTGATGATGGAATGCGCGGTGGTAGAGCTCACTAATTCCAACGACTTTCATTCAGAATTGAAAGCGCAGTTTCAGGATAAGAGGCATGATGTGAGTAGTAACTCTACTACCGGCGCTATTAACTTCCATGCCTTGGATTTGAATGGCCTCGCCACGGCCATCGCTCCGACGCCGATACTGAAGAGCGTATTGCAGGCGCTCATCACAAAGGGTAGTGCGGTCGTAAAAGCCCACCCGTCGATGGCGGCGGTGAATGGCAAAGCTGCAGAAATCAAGGTTGGATCAGTGCGTTATATCAGATACACCGCGGGGAGCAATACCACGGACTCTTTCATGCCGGTAGAGGTGGGTACCAAACTCAATATCACACCATCCACCAGCGGCGCCAAGGAGATCACCTGCTCGATATCGGTAGAGATGTCAAACATCGTGCAGATCAACCTTGCCACGGGCGTACCCCGTGTCAGCAAGCGTACGGTGAGCACCACGCTGCGCACTCTGGATGGTGAGACCATTATCATCGGAGGTCTCTCGCTGATGCAGGACGAGAATGCCAACCAGAAGGTACCCGGCCTGGGTAATGTCCCGCTACTGGGGCAGTTTTTTCGCAGTAAGAGCAAAAGCGCCAACACTACCGAGTTGGTAGTGCTCATCCGTCCACGTCTGCTGGACGCCAGCGGTCACCTTCCCACCGAAGATGATACCATCTATCGCACCAAGTTCCTCCAGCCCGGCGACTTGGGATACGTAGGGCCGGCAGTGGTGAAAAAGTAGGCTAAAAGGGGAGTTGTTGGGAAGATTATTGCGCACCTTTTCCCAATGCTTTAATTCACAGGATGTAAGGATAGTAAGGATTTTATTAGTGCGTAAAAAGACTACCTGGCCTTTATCTTAATTACCCTTCTATCCTGTGAATTACAACGACAGAGGATAACCTTTCCGCAGTTACCATTGCATGATCAACTTGGAACGTGGAACTAATACCTACCCCACCACAGCCTTCGCCAATACCAATTGCTCGCGCACCCGCTCGGGGGCGGTGCCGCCACGGCTGGTTTTGGCGGCTACCACCGCTTCGGGGGTGAGGAGGGCGGGTAGATCCTCGCCGATGAGCGGGGAGAACTCGCGCATTTCGGCGGCGCTCAAATCCGCCAGTCCCATGCCCACGCTCTCGGCGTAGCGGACGATCAAGCCGCTGACGTGGTGCGCATCGCGGAAGGGCAGGCCTTTGTCGACCAGGTAGTCGGCTATCTCGGTGGCGGCGCTCATCTCGCCGGTGAGGGCCGCCAGCGTGCGCTCGCGGCGGAACTTCATCCCTGCGACCATCCCGGTGGTGATCTGCAGGCAGGCCAGCGTGGTATCCACGGCGTCGAACGCCGCTTCTTTATCTTCTTGCAGGTCTTTGTTGTAGGCCAGCGGCAGACCCTTTAAGGTGGTGAGAATCGCCAGCAGATCGCCGAAGACGCGCCCGGCTTTACCGCGGATCAGCTCCGCGCCGTCGGGGTTCTTCTTCTGCGGCATGATACTGCTGCCGGTGAAGTAGCCCTCGGGCAGGTCGACCCAGAAGAACTCCTGCGAGGACCAGAGGATAATCTCCTCACATAATCGCGAGAGGTGCATCATGACGTTGGCGCAGGCGGCGATGAACTCCACGGCGAAGTCGCGGTCGGCCACCGCGTCCATGCTGTTCTCCAGGATACCCGCGAAGCCCAGCGCGTCGGCCACCATGGCGCGGTCGATGGGGAATTTCGTCCCCGCCAGCGCGGCAGCACCCAGGGGCAGGCGGTTGATACGTTTGCGCGCGTCGGCGATGCGTTCGCGGTCGCGCCCGAGCATCCACACGTAGGCCAGCAGGTGGTGCGCGGCCAGCACCGGCTGCGCGTGTTGCAGGTGGGTGAAACCTGGCATGATGACGTCAATATGCGCCTCGGCGCAGCTGATGAAGGCATTCTGCGCCTGTTGCAATGCGGCATCCAGCGCGTCGCAGCCACCGCGCAGATAGAGGCGGAAGTCAGTGCAGACCTGGTCATTGCGGCTGCGTGCCGTGTGCAGTTTGCCCGCCAGCGGCCCCAGTTTCTCACGCAGGGCGGACTCAACGGCGGAGTGGATATCCTCCAGCCCATTGATCTCCGGGCCGTCCGGCTCCCACTCCGCGCGGAGTTGCTGCAATCCGCTGACGATTTGTGTCGCCTCGTCGGCGCTGATGATACCCACCGCCCCCAGCATCTGCGCGTGGGCGATGCTGCCGTCGATATCCTCGCGCCACATGCGCGCGTCAAAGGGCAACGACGCCTGGAAGGCGTTGAGTGCGGGATTTACTCCGCCAGCGAAGCGCCCGCCCCAGAGGGTGGGGGAGACGCCGTTCTTCTCGTTGGACGTTGCATCAGACATCGAGGTATTTCACTTCTTTCGCATGTCGGGCGATGAATTCGCGGCGTGGGGCCACCACATCACCCATCAGCGTGGTGAATATTTCGTCGGCTTTTACCACATCTTCCAGATCAATGCGTACCAGGCGGCGCGTCTTCGGCTCCATGGCGGTTTCGGCCAGCTCGTCCGCGTCCATCTCACCCAGACCTTTATAGCGCATCACCGTCACACCGCGCTTGGGCAGGGTCAGCAGGATCTTCGCCAGTTCGGCCTCGGTCATAGCATAGTGCATATCTTTGCCGTGGCGCACCCCGAAGAGTGGCGGCTGTGCGATGTAGACGTGTCCCTGCTCTACCAGCGGCTGCATATAGCGGAAGAAGAGTGTGAGGAGCAGCGTGCGAATATGTGCTCCGTCAACGTCCGCGTCCGTCATGATGATGATACGGTCGTAGCGGATCTTCTCCAGGTTGAAGGTTTGCGTTCCTTCTTCTTCACCGTCATCGTTCAGTTTGCCGTTGCCGCCCGTGCTGATCCCGGCACCGATGGCACGGATCATGTTAGCGATTTCGACACTGTTGAGGATGCGATCCAGCCGTACGCGCTCCACGTTGAGCACCACACCGCGCAGGGGGAGCACCGCCTGGAAGCGGCTGTTGCGCGCCTTCTTGGCGCTGCCACCGGCGGAGTCACCCTCGACGAGGAACAG